>JAOTYD010000011.1 GCA_029862005.1 Gammaproteobacteria bacterium
AAACCGTTAACGCAAGATGCCGAGACATCATTTACCCTACCCTCCGAGTACTATCTTTCCGCAGAAATCTTCGAACTCGAGAAACAAAAGATATTCTACCGAACCTGGCAATATGTTGCTCACCAGTGCAGCTTGCCGAATTCGGGAGACTATATAACGCTTAGTATCTGCGACGAGAATATTTTCGTGATCCGCTCAGCTGATAATCAACTGCGCGCTTTTTATAATGTGTGTCGACATCGGGCTCACGAATTACTGCAGGGTTGCGGTAACGTGCACAAGCTGATTGTCTGCCCCTACCATGCCTGGTCTTATGACAATGCCGGGCAGCTCCAAGTGGCACGCATGGGCGAACATCGTCCCGGATTCGACAAGGCGGAGTATGGTTTAAAGGAAATCAGGCTCGAAATCCTGTGCGGCTGTATTTTCGTCAATCTGGACGACCAGTGCGAGAGCCTGGATACGATTGCTGCTGGCCTCGAGTCCGATGTTCGCGAACACATCCCCTATCTGGATGAGATCCAGCTCTGTGGCAGCAACCTGCTCGGCGAAACCCGTATCAAGGCCGATTGGAAAGTTGTCGTCGACAACTACGTCGAATGTTATCACTGTCGTCCCGCACACAAAGCATTCGCCTCGATCATCGATATGGATAAATACCAGGTCGACGTTTACGACCACTGGTCACGCCAGTATGGTCCCGATATCCGTATCGAGAACACCGCCTACACGGTAAATCCCGACGTCGGCATGCAATGCTCGGTATTCTGGTACCTGTGGCCAAACACGACCTTTAACGTTCTGCCGGGTTCAAACGAATTTGCTGTATTCACGGTACAACCGATAGACAGGACCAACTGCAATTTTGGCGGGGATTCATTTGCGGTTGACGGAGAAATCTATCGACCTCGCGCCGATTACGTCGCGGACATCCTGGCGCCTGAAGATATTCACCTGTGTGAATCGGTGCAGCGCGGATTGGGTTCAAACAGCTATGACCAGGGTACCTTCATGGTCGATCCCAACCATCCCGGCGAAAGCGAATACGCACTGCATCATTTCCATCGGCTGGTGCAACAAGCTTTAGCGATTGATTGATATTGTTCCGTCCCGGTTAATTGTCATGGCTTCGCCGGTTTTTATCTGCCTTATTTGCTCGATCGATATCTCCACCACGGGAACATTCAACTGGTAGAGCTGGTTTGCGACCAGCGTACCCACGCCGATATTAACGTCGCGCTCGCCCAGCACAAACGCGGCCGGTCCGCTGCCATTGCGCAAGGTCTCGGCAATGCCCCCCGGGGTTCCGGCCGAGCCCTTGCTCTGGGGAATACATAAAATACACCCACCTACTCGCTGCCCGTGCTGTGGGTGATGCACATCAATAATTTCACCGTTGGACGGATTGAATCCACCCCAGAAGCTCAAGGTATCGTCGAGCACCAATGCCGAGCCCTCGGCCCAACCTGCAATTAATACTCTGGCCTGAATACTGTCGGGTTGCCGATTCACGAAGCAACCCATTGATCAAGTGTGACTTCTCCGCTGACTGCGGATTCGACGCATTCACGCAAGCTGCCGATCAACACGTCAACCGGCAGCATGCCGGGTGCATAGTAGGCCCACTTTGCCGAGTTGGTCATGATCTTGCCCTGTAAACCGTTGACGACCGGTGAAAAGTAGGTACAGGTATCGGTTATTATTTTAATCCCGGCCTGCTGCAGCGACTCAATCCATCCGTGGCCTTGCGCCTGCTCGAACACATGGCGACTGGTGGTCAGATAAAAAACCAGCCCGGGATGAATACTGCGACCATCGAGCAACCTGACCAGGCGTTCAAATTCGGTGTACGAAAAATGCGGGGTACCGAGGGCGATACCGGCGAGCGCCTGGTCGGAGTTCTTGCCGAGCTCATTACGTGCCTGCTGCAGGTCGTCAACGCTCAACTCGATGATCTGTCGCGGTTGCCGACCCTGAAACGCAATCTCAAGAGTTGCGGCTTCAGGCGTTATTCCAACTGCGTGAAACAGCGGCACGCTACCCGCCGAACTAGCGGCGGCGCTAATCGCCTTTAAATCATCCTCATCGCAGCTCGACGGCAACCCGATGATTGCCGGGACCTGGTTACCGCAGCTGCGCCCGATGACGTAGCCGAGCAGATGATAAAACAAATCATTATCGCGAATCAGCGATGGAATGTTACTCACATCGAACAGGATCTGGGCGGCCCTGGCCTCGTCTCGATGCAGCTTACTAAACGGCACGCGCCCCGTTATCGCCGCGCAGACGTCGAGGTAATCGCCATACATGTTAGTGCGCGCCCCGATCACCGAGTTGTAAAAACTGACCGCGTTCGACTCGGATCCGACAATATGCGCGCCGATCCCCGGCCTCCCCGGCAGCTGATAAGGCGCGCAGGTCCAGACGGGATTACAGCCAAGCCTGACATAGGCCTGCATCAATTGCCGGGCCTCGTTCATTTCACGGCTCGCAAGCGGGTCACGCACCGACAGGTCGTTGAGCGACACCAGGCCGTTATTGGTCCAGGACGGTACCGCCAGCGTGGCGCCATGTTCGAGCATGTAGTTGATAAAATCGAGGTGGGCGCGACCGTTATAAAAACAGGCATCGATATGCGCGAAACTGATATCGATCAACCTGTCCACCTGGTCGATATGCGCCGCGGTAACAATCGTTTGCATCGCAAACTGCATCGCCTTACCGAGCTTGCCGTCGAGTCGTGCCTGATCCAGTTCGTTTAAGCGCATAATCCCTGCTAGCAGTCGATCGACTGGCTTTTATGAAAACAATAGCCGCTATGCTGCATGCCATCCGCAGTTACCAGGGCTATTTTGCCTGTATTCATATCGCGCCCTATTGCTTGAGTTGGGGTTATTTAAGGCATAATCTGCTGATAATTATCCTGACTTGCAAGGAGTTTTTATGGAGGACCTCGAAACCTGGCTGGAACGCGTTTACCAGGCGGATGGCGAACGCAAGACACTCGATACCCTCTACGATGAATGGTCAAAAGACTACGACCAGCAGCTCTGGGCCAGTGGTAATCCCTATATCGCCATCGCCACCGGGCTGGTTGGCCGCCACGTGCACGATTATGACGCAAAAATTCTCGATGCCGGCTGTGGCACCGGCAACATGGCCCAGGTGCTGCACCAGCTGGGGTATCGAAACATCGAGGGACTCGATCCATCGGCCGGTATGCTGGCCGTGGCGCAAAGAAAAGAGGTGTATCAGCAGCTGCACCAGCTTTATCTCGACGCCCGGGTTGACCTGGCCGATGACAGCTTCGATGCGGTCGTCGCAGCCGGGGTACTTACCCACGGCCATGCGCCTCCCGAATCGCTCGACGGCATACTGAAACTGACACGGCCCGGTGGTGTCATCATTTTTTCACTTTCCGCGATTGCCTACGAAGAGCTCGGCTTTAAACAGAAAATTGCCGTGCTGGAGGAATCAGGTCAGTGGGAAAAACTCGATCAATCACTGCTCTTTCGAACCTATCCGTTTTCCGAGAAGGAAGCGCACTTGCGTCACTGGGTACTCGCATATCGCAAATCCGGTTGATTTGCAGATATCAGGAAACAGGTGGAGCAAATTAGATGTCAAATGGGTAAAATTGACCCTTGCAATTGTTTATTGCGTATCCAGTTAATGGATCAACAATGATTAAGGTGTAAACCTAAGTGTCTGAACAAGCTTCGACTCGACGACCAAGACTCTGGCTGAGGCTGCTACTGGTGTTACTGCTCATCATCGCGATGAGTGGCGCGCTGGGTTATAAGAAGTTTTTACAGATCCAGGACCAGATTGCCCAGGGCAGCCAGTTACCCCCACCGATAAGCGTAACCGTAGCCGAGGTTAAGGCCGCACAATGGAATCGCCGGATCAAGGCAATCGGCAACCTGGTGGCATTTCAGGGGGTCGATGTAACGACCGAGGTTTCCGGCGTGATAACGTCGATAAACTTCGAATCGGGCGATGATGTCGAGAAAGGCTCGCTGCTGGTCGAACTGGATAATCGCACCGAAAAGGCGAATCTCGAATCGGCCCAGGCCCAGTTTAACTCGGATAACAGCCAGTACCAGCGTTTACTCAAACTTAAGGATCAATCGTTTGTCACCAGTAATGATATCGACACGCAGGCGTCACTGGTCAACATCGCAAAAGCGCAGATCAGTGTCGCCAGGGTAGCGCTCGCGAAGAAACAAATTTATGCCCCGTTCTCGGGTAAGCTGGGTATCCGCCAGGTTGATCTGGGCGAGTATGTCGCTCCGGGAGATACCATTGTCACCTTGTTATCACTGGACCAGCTGTACATTGACTTTACCCTGCCCGAAAGCAATTTTAAGGATCTGGTTCCCGAACAGGCAATCGAGTTTCAAGTGCGTTCGTATCCCGAGCAAACTTTTAGCGCCAGGGTCGAGACTTGGAATCCACAACTCGATGCCAGCACGCGCAATATTACGATTCGTGCGGTGGTAGACAATCGAGAACGACTGCTGGCACCCGGCATGTTCGCCGACACGGCGGTTCGTTCAAATCGCCCGATGCCGGTGTTGACCGTTCCCGAAACCGCGATCTTTTATAACATCTACGGCGAAGCCGTGTATGCCCTCGAAAAACAGCCGGACAGTGGCAATGATCCGATTCCTGATTACCGGCTGGCGGCGCGACAGATTGATGTCGCCTATCGCAACAATGGACTGGCCGGGGTGAAAAGCGGACTTAAAGCGGGTGATATCGTAGTGACGTCGGGTCAGCTCAAACTCTATCCAAGCCTGCGGGTTACGATCGTCGATGACGTCCCTGAATACAAGGCAAGTAATCAATAATCCTTAGATGTTAACCGACTATTTTATCAAGCGCCCGGTGCTGTCCCTGGTAATCAGCACGCTGATCGTATTGCTCGGTGTACAGGCCTTTTTCAACACTCAGGTACGGCAGTATCCCGAGCTCGAAACCTCTGTCATTACTATTACCACCGCCTACCCCGGTGCCAACGCCGAATTGATACAGGGTTTCATCACCACCCCGGTTCAGCAGGCGGTATCGAGCACCGTCGGCATCGATTTTGTACGCTCCAGCAGCAGCAACAGCGTATCGGTCGTCGAAGTACATATGAAACTCGGAGTTGACGCCGATGTTGCGTTGACCGAAGTCAGCACCAAGGTCTCGTCGATTCGGGGAGAGCTACCGATCGAGTCCGAAGACCCGGTCATCGCCAAGCAATCGGCCGAAGGATTCGCACTCGCCTATTACGGCTTCTACAGCGAGACTCTGTCCGATGTTGAAGTCACCGATTACCTGCTGCGCACCATTCAACCCGCACTTGCGACCGTCAAGGGGGTCGCGCAGGCCGAAATTTTAGGCGGCAAGACCTACTCGATGCGCGTCTGGATGGATCCGGTGCGCATGGCTGCACAGAGAGTATCGGCTGCAGATATCGTTAACGCCATTGGTGCCGAGAATTACCAGTCTGCTGCAGGCCAGACCCGGGGCCAGCTGGTGCAAACCGATGTTAATGCGGTTACCGATACCAGTGATCCAGATGTTTTTGAACGCTTTATTATCCGCGAGGAAGGCGACAACAAGGTGCGCCTTGGCGACGTTGCCGATATCGAGCTTGGTGCCGAAAACTATGATTCGCTGGTTATGTTTGACAATGTGCCTTCGATATACATTGGCATTAACGGTACCACCGACGGTAACCCGTTGACCACGATCAAGCTGGTTACGGCCAAACTGGAAAAGATGAAGAGTGCATTTCCACCCGGTCTCAATGTCGCCATTGCCTACGATTCTACCGAGTTCATCCAGGCCTCAATCAACGAGGTCATCTTTACCCTGGCCCAGGCTTCGGTAATCGTCATCATTGTCATTTTCCTGTTCCTCGGATCCTTCCGCTCCACAATGATTCCGCTGGTCACCATACCGCTATCCATCATCGGTGTGCTGTTTTACATGCAGGTGATGGGATACTCGATCAACCTGTTAACCCTGCTGGCCATGGTGATGGCGATCGGTCTGCTCGTCGATGATGCAATCCTGGTCGTGGAAAACATTTACCGACATATCGGTGAGGGTCTGCGACCGATGCAAGCGGCACTACTGGGTGCCCGCGAAATAGCGAAACCAGTGATTGCGACCACGATCGTACTCTGTGTCGTTTACGCTCCGATTGGTCTTCTCGGCGGGCTCACCGGGGTACTGTTCAAGGAGTTTGCATTCACGCTGGTAGGTACGATTATCATTTCGACTATCATCGCACTAACACTGTCACCCATGATGTGTTCGCGCCTGCTCAAACCCACCATTTCCAACAACGCTTATGCCCGCTTGGTAAACGACCTGTTTGAAAAGATCCATCGAGGCTATGAAAATACCCTAGCCAGTTCCCTGAAAACGCGTTCGGTCACGGTCTTCTTCGTAGTTTGTG
Organism: Gammaproteobacteria bacterium; assembly: GCA_029862005.1. Classification (NCBI taxonomy): domain Bacteria; kingdom Pseudomonadati; phylum Pseudomonadota; class Gammaproteobacteria; species Gammaproteobacteria bacterium. The sequence goes on from JAOTYD010000011.1 coordinate 6,458, forward strand.
TGGTCGCCATGCTGGTGGCCATGTTCCAGTTTATTCAGAAAGAACTCGCGCCGGAAGAAGACCAGGGTGTCATATTTACCTTCTCGCAGGCACCCGACCACAGCAGCCTCGACTACCTGAACAAGTACACCGCACCCTACATCGATATATTCCGCGAATACGAAAACGAATATCAGTCTTCTTTCATGGCAAACGGTTTTGCCGGGCCGACCGTGTCTTTCGCGGGCATGCTGCTCAAGCCCTGGGAAGAGCGCAGCCTGACCTCGATCGAAATGATTCCGCAAATCCAGCTGAAGCTCGATCAACAGCCCGGATTGCAAAGTTTCGCATTTAATCCCCCGTCGCTTCCGGGTGCCAGTGGCAACACCCCGGTCGAATTCATTTTGAAGACCCAGCAGGGTTATGACCAGCTATACGGGGTCGTGCAACAGGTGCTTGACAGGGCCCGCGAGAGTGGCAAATTTTTCTTTATCAAGAGCGACTTTAATTTCAGTAAACCGGAGATACGGGTCACGATTGATCGAGAGCGTGCCGACTCGATGGGCATTTCAATGCGCGAAATCGGGCAGACACTCGGGGTAATCCTGGCTGAAGGCTATGTCAGTCGTTTCAACCTGGCCGGACGCAGTTACAAAATTATCCCGCAGGCGCGTAGCGTGGAGCGACAAAATGCCGAGATCGTCGGCCAGTATTACGTTTACTCTGATCAGGGCGAGCAAATAAACCTGTCGACGCTGGTCGATATCGATTATACCTCGGTACCTCGCGAACTGGTGCAGTTCCAGCAACAAAACGCCGCCAAGATCGATGCGGTACCCGGCGTACCACTTGGCGAGGCGCTGCAAGTACTGCGTGACATCACCGAAGAAGTTGCGCCAGCCGGTTACAGCTTCGACTACCAGGGACAGTCACGCCAACTGGTGCAGGAAGGTTCGGTACTGGCACTGACATTCGGCTTCGCGATTATTGTCGTGTTCCTGGTGCTGGCAGCGCAATATGAGAGCCTGCGTGACCCGTTAATCATTCTCACAACGGTACCCCTGGCGATGTTCGGGGCCATAATACCGATGTTCCTGTGGCAGGTATCGATGAATATTTACAGCCAGGTGGGATTGATTACATTGATCGGGCTGGTCAGCAAACATGGCATACTGATTGTCGAATTTGCCAATGCAATACAGAAAAACGATAACCTGTCACCAACCGAAGCTGTGATCAAGGCCGCCTCGATTCGACTACGACCGATCCTGATGACGTCTTTTTCGACCATTATCGGCATCATGCCGCTGGTGGTTGCGAGCGGTGCAGGCGCCGCCAGCCGACAATCTATTGGCATCACCATCGTATCCGGGTTCGCCATCGGCACCCTGTTCACGCTGTTTGTATTGCCGGTGATTTACACTTTCTTTGCCGCCGATCACCGTCCGAAGGTTGCAGATGAAGATCGGGAAATATTGGCATCTCAATTAGTTTAGCGGGTTGTTTAAGTCAGCCTGAGCACTTCGTGCATCCAGGTATTCACCAGGTAACGCGCGATCGAATCTCGCCGCGGTAGACAGAAATAATCGCAACCGTCACCCCACTCTCCGAATTTCTTTAATTGTTGGGCGTCGAACCAATAGGCTTCTTCGATTTCAACACCGTCTACCGCGATATCCCGGGTCAGAGCCTCGGCTCTGAAGCCCAGCATGATTGACGACGGAAAGGGCCAGGGCTGCGAAGCCTGGTACTCTATTTTGCCAACCTTGATACCGCACTCTTCGTAAACTTCACGCGCTACTGTCTCTTCCAGGCTTTCGAGGGGATCGACAAAACCGGCCAGGGTCGACATCATACGATTCGGAAAGCGCGAGTTGCGGGCTAACAGGCAACGTGGTTGGTGCGGATCCGAGCGATCTTCAACCAGCATGATCACTGCTGGATCGGTGCGCGGAAAATGCATACGCCCGCAACTGCTACTGGTGCAGCGGCGCATGTGGCCACCATTTTCGCTTTGTGTCGGGCTACCGCAAATTCCGCAGTAACGGTGATTCCGGTTCCAGAAAAGTAACCCACGGGCGTAGGCGAGCTGCGCGGCCTGCTGGGATTCCAGTAGCCAGCCAACATCCCGCAAATCGACAAACTCGTTATCGCCAATAAATTCGGCAAGTACATTATCATCGTGACTGGAGACATCGAGCGCGAATAATGGGCCGTGACGATCGATTCCCAGGAACACCCGCTGCCCGGATTCTTCCGCCAGGTTTTCGATTTCGGCTTTCGGGAGATCGATGACTTGCGGCGTTTCCAGGTTTCGGTCACGCCAGCACATCAAGCTTTTATCGTGCCTTAAGATGAATACGCGACACTGTTGTCGTGTCCATTGTTGTTCGATCCATGCTCGATTTTTGCGTGATTCGCTGGCCCGATCCAGGTTTAATTCGCGGTAATAAATCACATCAATAGCTTAGCATGAAATAGCTGTCAACTCGTGGCGGAAATCAGGCCTGGAAACTTGTCGACTGCCCAAAGTACGACTGTTTAACCGGAGATATCAACCAACACAGGATTCCGAATTCAAGGCAAATCTAATGGGGAAATTGTTGTAGCTGCTCAGGGAGAATTCTTTTTCCGGTATTCCTCGATGGCCTCTTTCAGCTCGTCATATTCATCGCAACCAAAAAAGCATTCCTTATCCAGCACGGCAAGCCGTTCCTCGGCTTTTTCGGGTTGCCCGAGCTGCAGATAAAGTTCACCCAGGTATTCATTGGCGCCACGATGGTCGGGCTCGATTTTCAGCGCCTTAAGATAGTAGTCTAATGCGGTATCAAAATTACCCAGTTTACGATTGCTATAGGCCAGCAGGTTTAATAAATCGGCACTATCCGGCGTATCAACCAAGGCCTTATCCAGCTCGGAAATCGCCTGCTGGTATTCCTCGGCTTTAATCAGTTTCTTAATGGGTGCCAACGTGGAGCTACCACTGTCGTCGCCGCCATCAGCTTGAACTGCGGTTAATCCAAATCCAGTCAGTAGTAACCCTATTACGCAAAGTCTAAATCTTGGCATTGTTTTTCTCCTCGATCATTGGTACCTGTTTATCGGCTCAAAGTTTTCTGTTTTACCCACTACGCAATCACACCAGCAGACCTGAGCACTTCTAGCTGCTGCTCGTTCAAGCCCAACAGGTCTTCGAGAACCTCGCGATTATCCTGACCCAGCGCGCCACCCGGCCAACGCGTAGCGCCAGGCGTACGCGAAAGCTTGGGTACCAGCGCCGGAATTTTCAATGCCTGTCCGTCTATCTCAACGGTTTCGAACAAGCCACGCGCGTTGAAATGAGGATCGTTGAGCATGTCCTCGACGTTGTATATCGGACCGGCCGGCACCCTGGCCTGGTCAAGTTTCTCAAGCAAATCGCTCGCGTTGTTGGTGGCACACCATTCTGATAATACCCCATCTATCTCGGCTTCATGTTTCACCCGTCCCGGGTTCGTCGCCAGGCGCGGATCATCGGCCATCCCGGGGTGACCGGCCGCGACCATTAATCGCTGGAATATCGAATCACCGTTTCCACCGATAACGATATACCTGCCATCGCGACAGCGATAGGTATTGGTCGGCACGATGCCGGTCACGGTACTACCCGAGGGTTCGCGAATCACGCCATTGCCATCATATTCTGGAACCACCGCTTCCATCAGGTTGAACATCGATTCAACCAGTGCCACGTCAACGACTTGCCCGGCGCCACTGTTCTGTTTTTCCAGCAGCGCCATGGTGATGCCGAGTGCAGCATGAATGCCGGAAATGGTATCGCCAATACTGAGATTAGGCCGCACGGGTGCCTCTCCCGGGTGACCGTTGACATAACGAAAACCACTCATTCCTTCGCATACCGAGGCGAATCCGGGTTTACTCGCGTAGGGTCCGTCCTGTCCATAACCGGATATACGGGCGTACACCAGTCCCGGATTGGTTGCCTTGAAATCCGCCGGTCCAAGACCCCATTTCTCGACTACGCCAGGTCTGAAATTCTCGATCACGACATCGGCTTTTTCGATCAGTTGGCGCACCAGTTCAATCCCGCGCTCGGTCTTCAGGTCTATCGTCACGGATTTCTTGTTACGCGCCAGCGACCGCCACCACAACGAAGTATCTCCACGCATTTCACGCCAGCGTCGAATCGGGTCGCCGCCTTCCGGCGGTTCAATCTTGATAACCTCGGCGCCAAAATAACCGAGCATACAACCGGCAAACGGCCCGGCCAACAGCTGTCCCAGTTCAATCACACGATACCCCGCGAGCGGTCCCGATGGCTTCATAAAGTACTCCTGCCTATAAATTCACCAGGTAAATGTTACGCAGGAATAGTAAGCGTGACCAGCCGAAACCAGGCTTATGACCTGATTATGCGGAATCGGAACCGGTTATCCAGCAGTGCGCCCCACCCAATATTGGGAGAACCGCCATCGAGGCATCTGATCAGCGACACGGGCTTGATGTTTTTCGACTTATTAACACAAATCAGGTGCATGTTGAATTCGATTGAATTACCATTAATCGTCACCACAGAGTTTGCTTTATGTCACCCGTAGTACTTGCCGATTCCGGCCCCGATACAAAAATATTTGTGCTCGATACCAACGTTTTGATGCACGATCCTTCGGCCCTCTTCAAGTTTCAGGAACACCATGTATACCTGCCGATGACCGTGCTCGAAGAACTGGATAACGCCAAGCTCGGGGTATCGGAGGTCGCCCGTAACGTGCGTCAAACCAACCGCTTTATCGATGAATTACTGACCGCACAAAAAGAAGTCATCATTGAACAGGGTCTGCAGCTTAGTCAGTTCAATCCTGCAGAAGAACCCTTTAAATGTAGCGGACGCCTGTTTTTTCAAACCCAGGCGCATGGTTCCAATCTACCAGAGTCACTACCGGGCAACAAAAATGATAATACGATTCTGAACACGATTATCGCGCTCCAGCGAGATGTCGAGGATCACGAAATCGTCCTGGTTTCCAAGGACATCAACCTGCGCATCAAGGCAACCATACTGGGAATCACAGCCGAGGATTACGCCAATGATCGCGTCGTCGATGACCTGGACCTGCTGTTCAGTGGCTCCTGTCAACTCCGCAACGACTTCTGGGACGCCCACGGCAAACAGATCGAAAGCTGGCAGGAAGAAGGCAAGGCCTATTACGAGGTTCAGAGCCTGAATGGAGAGGAATGGTATCCAAATCAATTCATCTTCATCGATGACGAATTTGAAGCTATCGTGCGCAAAAAAAAGGACGCCGGGTGCCTGATCGAAGTTTGTCAGAATTACTATGGCCAGCGACATTCGGTCTGGGGCATTAACGCGCGCAGTCGGGAGCAAAATTTTGCACTGAACTTGTTAATGGATCCCGAGATCGACATTGTTACCCTGTCGGGCAGCGCCGGGACCGGTAAAACGCTGTTGGCGTTAGCGGCGGGCCTGACCCAGACACTGGACCAGGGGATATACAAGGAAATCATCATGACCCGCGTTACGATCCCGATCGGTGAAGACATCGGGTTCCTTCCGGGCACAGAAGAAGAGAAAATGACACCATGGATGGGGGCACTGATGGATAACATGGAAGTGCTTACCGGCAGCGATCAAAAGGATTCCTGGGAGCAGGCCGCAACTAACGATTTACTGCGCAACCGCATCAAGATTCGCTCGCTTAACTTCATGCGCGGACGCACTTTTCAAAACAAGTTCATTATAATTGACGAGGCGCAAAACCTGACCTCCAAGCAAATGAAAACCCTGATCACACGCAGCGGATCCGGCACCAAGATCGTATGCCTCGGTAATCTCAAGCAGATCGATACCCCTTACCTGACCGAAACCACTTCGGGTATGACTTATGTCGTCGATCGCTTCAAACATTGGGAGCACAGCGGACATATCACGTTAATGAATGTCGAGCGCTCCCGCCTCGCCGACTACGCCTCCGATATGCTCTAGGCGCGGTTGAAGTCCAGACAAGCATTAATACCAAAAACGCCCAACCGGCAAAGGGACCACGGATAATCGTCGAGACTGCTTCCTGAAGGGGATACTGCCAGGATGACGGCCTAGTCGGCCAAGGTGATCCCAGTGGTGTCAGGTGGTGGTGGCTCAGGCTCCTTCTTGCCCTCACTGAGGTCACTGCCAACCGGTGCAATATCAAAGCCGGTGATATCAATGTCGGGTTCTTCCGGTTCCTGGTAATCATCCTTTAACTCGCTACCAACCGGTGCAATCGTAACCACGAGATCCTCGATTTGATCTCCGGTGATACCAAGTGGGTCGGTTTGCGGGGGTGGTGCGGCGTCGCCGTCGTAGCTGCTTTCGAATTCAACCGCGGGGGGTGCCGCTGCACTGGCCGCAGGTTCGGCAACCGGCGTTGGTGGCGCTGCAGCTGCCGGCTGCTGGGCTGGCGCTCCACCACCGGACGAACTGATTTCACACTCGGCTCCGGCACGGTTAAGTGCTGCTTTATATTTCGCAGCGGTTGCCTGATCGATATTTTTCTTGATGACAATACGCTTGCCGGAAAACAGTTGTGCCAGCTTGGCATCGTCGGCATTGAACATTTTTCCGACCCTGGCTTTAACTTCTTCCAGATTTGCACCGTCACTGATCTGGCCGGAAAAAGCGACTTCGAATAATTGATCACTCATGTCATGATTCCTTCTCTACTGCACTATACTATAGACCAAATTTTATCACTCGGAACAATGACAAAGAACACGGAAATCACACGCCTTACCCCTCGCGGAAACATGGACATCCTGTCTCAGCTGGAGGTCAGCCAGCTTAAGGAGGGCAGCAAGGAGGATGGCCTCTACGAGACTTTCAGGCGCTGCTCACTGGCCGTGCTGAACGTGGACAGCACCACTGACGACGCGCGCGAGGTGCTCGAACGTTACCAGGATTTTCAAATTCGCGTGGTTCAGCAGGCGCGCGGCGTCAAGCTCGAGATCGAAAATGCACCCGAGAGTGCCTTCGTCGACGGAAAAGTCATCAGGGGAATCCAGGAGCAATTGTTTTCGGTACTGAGGGACGTCTCGTATGTAAAAAACAAGATCGAGTCAAACCAGATTTTCGATATGGACACCAGTGAAGGCATCACTAACGTGGTGTTTCATATCCTGCGCAATGCCCGCGTACTCGTCCGGGAAATCGAGCCGAACCTGGTGGTCTGCTGGGGTGGACATTCGATTGGTCGTGTCGAGTATGACTATTGCAAGGATGTGGGTTACCAGCTTGGTTTGCGCGGCCTCAATATTTGTACCGGCTGTGGCCCCGGCGCCATGAAAGCGCCGATGAAAGGTGCGGCGATCGGTCACAACAAACAGCGAATCCGCCGGGGACGTCATGTCGGACTTACAGAACCCGGTATCATTGCCGCCGAATCTCCTAATCCGATCGTCAATGAACTCGTCATTCTACCGGATATCGAAAAGCGTCTCGAAGGATTCGTGCGAGCCGGCCATGGAATTATCATATTTCCCGGGGGTGTCGGCACGGCCGAGGAAATTCTCTTCATCCTCGGGATTCTCCTCAATCCGGAAAATCGCCATATCCCGTTCCCGCTGATACTGACTGGTCCGGAGAGCGCGAGCGATTATTTCAAGCAAATCGATGAATTTATCAAGCTCGCGTTGGGACGGGAAGCGCAGGAACACTACACCATCATCATCGATGATGCCACCAAGGTTGCGCGAGAAATGACAGCCGGACTCGAATCGGTGCGCAACTTCCGGCGCGAACATTCGGACGCCTACTATTTCAACTGGCTTTTGAATATCGATCACCAGTTTCAGAAACCGTTTCATCCAAGTCACGAAAACGTGGCCGCGCTCAACCTCGGACGTGAACAGGACCTGCACTTGCTCGCGGCCGATCTGCGGCGAGTGTTCTCGGCGATCGTATCAGGCAATGTAAAGGCGGACGGGATCCAGCGTATCGAAAAGAATGGTCCCTTTGTAATCAGGGGCGAAAAACAAATAATGCAGTCACTGGATGCTTTACTGCATTCGTTCGTGGCCCAGCAGCGAATGAAGGTTCCCGGTAAAACCTATACCCCTTGTTATTACCTGAATAAGCAGTAACAATTCCGGCAAGCAATAAACCACATCCGGAAGAATTGAATGAGTTCGATCAAGGCAATCGCGATAAAAAACCAACCTCGCGTGGCAATGCAGGTAATCGATAGTGCGCAGGTGACCGTGGCAAACGGAATCCTCGGCGATTTTCGGGGGACCCAGCAAGGTCGCCAGATAACCATATTAAGCGAATCGGCATGGCATAAAGCCTGTGCCGAGATCGGTTCCAAGCTACCGTGGATTACCCGGCGCGCCAATTTGCTGGTCGATGAAGTTGAGTTTGATGCCTCATATGTCGGCAAAACCGTGCGCATTGGCGACGTCGAGTTGCTGGTGACCGAGGAAACCGATCCCTGCTCGCGCATGGACGCACAGCACCAGGGACTGACCGCGGCCTTGACACCGGAATGGCGGGGTGGAATCTGCTGTAACGTCACCAAAGCAGGCAATATCAAGGTAGGAGATCAAGTAGAATTCGATTGAATTCTCAGCAACTCCCGCTCGACTCGTATCCCGTTAATACAATAGGTCACGACGCTGACCAGCACAACTGCGCTGCCGATCAGGGTGAGCCAGCTCGGTTTTTCGCCAACCCCGATCCAGACCCAGATAGGGCCGAGAATCGATTCGGTCAGTGAAAAAAGGGCAACCTCGGACGCCATGATATAGCGCGACGCAACCGTAAAGCACCAAAATCCGATGCCGAACTGCAGGCAGCCCATGGTAATCGCGATCGCCAGATCGCGATTCGAAATAACAAAAGATTCAACGAAAAAGGCCGCTACACCCCCCATAACGATACCGCTGAGACAGGTTGCTGGTAGCATGTCGGTGCCACGCTTATCGCGAATGATTAACAGGAAGGCGACAAAAGAGGCGACCACGCCCAGGGCAGCGATGTTTCCCGCCCAGCGACCCTCGATCAAACCATCGGCGAACATCAATCCGATACCGGCAAGCGATATCAGCATCGCGATAACACCAAAACGGGAAGTTCGTTCACCGAGTATCAGCCACGCGGCAAATGCCGTTGCCAGCGGTGCGGCGCCAATAATAAAGACCGCGTTGGCAACCGTGGTCAGCAGGATCGCAAAAATATAACAAATGGAACCGAGTCCAAGCACCAGCGCAGCCCAGAGACCGGGCTTGCCGATCTTGTGGAAGGCGCGGCCGATGTCCGATCGGTAGCGGATCAGCAACAGCAGGAACAGCGTTAGTGAGAAGGTGAAGCCGCGGTAGAACAGGACCTGCCAGCCGCTTGCCGATTCGATGTTGCGTAACAGGATTCCGGAAGTGCTCAGGAAAAAGCCACCAATGATAACCAGCGTTACACCGTAACTGTATCGACGCTCCACTAGGGAACCTTGACCACCGCCCTGCCCCGGATTTTGCCATCCAGAATATCTTCTGCCGCCTGTGGCAAATCCGCAAAATCAAGATCAAACGACAAGCTGTCCAGCAATTCCAGATCGAGATCTGTTGCCAGGCGCTGCCAGGCAATCTTGCGTTTCTCGATCGGCGCCATCACCGAATCGATACCATACATCGAAATCCCACGAAGTATAAACGGCGCCACCGTGGTAGGCAGGTTCATCGATTCGGCCAAACCACAGATTGCCGCCGCACCCCCGGACTTCAGCTGGCTTAAAACATTGGCAAGCGTGTTGCCCCCGGCGACGTCGATTGCGCCGCACCATAGCTCCTTACCCAGCGGACGTGCTTTTTCCGCAAAATCCGCGCGGTCCAGCACATCGGCGGCACCCAGGTTCATTAGAAAGTCTTTTTCATTCATGCGCCCGGTACTCGCCACAACGCGATACCCTAAGCGACTAAGGATAGCTACGGCAATACTGCCGACGCCACCCGATGCACCAGTGACCAGGATATCGCCATCTCCCGGCTTGATACCATGATCTTCCAGCGCCATGATGCTTAGCATTGCGGTATAGCCGGCAGTTCCGATCGCCATCGCCTGGCGCGTATCGAGACCTTCCGGTAACGGTACCAACCAGTCTCCGTTGACGCGTGCTTTTTGCGCATAGCCACCCGAATGTACCTCGCCAACGCCGAACCCGTTTAAGATCACTCGGTCACCAACACTGAATCCGGCATGGTCCGATGCAGTAACTGTGCCGCTGAAGTCAATTCCGGGGGTCAATGGAAACTTGCGAATGATTGCCGACCGTCCAGTCAGGGCCAGACCATCCTTGTAATTCAAGGTGGTATATTCGACGTCAACCGTCACATCACCTTCCATCAAGTCGTCATCACCCAACTGTGTCAGCACGCAACGCTGACCATCATCGTTCTTTCCAATCTGATATGCCTGGAACTTTTCTGACATGCATCGACTCCATCAAATGGTATTTGTAATACAAAATCATGTTAAAGTAATTGCTTCGCAATTGCATCACCAAACTCGGGGATAAAAATGCAGGAAAATGCGATTGTCAAAGCCAGCATTTCCAAACAGATTGCCGAACAATTACGCGCTGCAATCGTCGCGGGTCAATTCAAAATCGGGCAGCGCCTGCCCACCGAGGATGAACTGGCACAGCGCTATGGGGTTTCGCGCCCGAGCGTTCGCGAAGCCCTCAAGCGACTCGCCGCACAGAACCTGGTGCGCGCCAGGCGTGGCCCGACGGGTGGCAATTTCGTGGTCCAGCCGAGTTATGCAGAATTGGCCGAGTCCCTGAGTGGTGCCGCGACCCTGCTGGTCGGCATGGGGGCTCTTGGCATCGAAGAAATTATCGAGGCACGGCGTGCCTTGCAAGGCAGCTGCCTGGAACTCGCCGCTGTCAACGCGAATGAATCCCATATCCAGAATATCGAAGCTGCATTAATCCGCCAGCAGGACCCCGGGATCAGCGACGAGGCTTTTTGCCAGGCAGATGTCGCCTTTCACCGGGCACTGGTTGATGCCACCGAAAATGGCATGCTGCGTTTTGTAATGTATACCGTGATCGAAGCCCTGATTCCGGTTACCAACATGGTGGTAACGGTGGTACGCGAGCGCAGCGACATCGTTTCCCTGCACCAGCAAATGCTGGAACACCTCGAGCAGGGTAATGTCAATGCGATGAAAGCCCGCATGGATGAATTACTCGATTACCTGTTAAAGAAGTTTGAGCAGGCCAGCGCCAGTCGAGGTTAAGGCAAGGTCAACCTGCCGGTGCTTAGAAATAATCAGCTCGCGATCCCGATCAGCAGCAAAATAATGGGTAAACCGATCGCTGCCAGGCGCAGGTTCGAAGCGGGCTCCTCTTCAAGGTCCTGGATTAAGTCACGAAAGCGTCGCAGCGCACTGACCGCAAACTTGTGTTTCTTGTAGCCTGCAATTACCTGCTCGGACCTCGACGCTTCACGTGACATAGCGCCTGTTTTTACTTCGCGTATCAACTTATAATGTTAGTTTGTCAAGCTTATTGCAACTGTCACGATTTCACAGAATAAACGAGGCCCTTATTTGATCCCCATCATTCTCTCGGGCGGTTCCGGCACCCGGCTCTGGCCACTGTCACGCAAGATGTACCCGAAGCAGTTTCTCAGCTTGCTGCACGAGCAGACCATGCTGCAAAAAACACTGTCGCGTCTCGACGGGCTGTCGCATTCCGCACCGACCGTCGTCTGCAACCACGAACACCGTTTCATCGTCGCCGAACAGGCACGACAGCTCGACATCGAGGATCTTTCGATTATCCTCGAACCCGTTGGCAGAAACACGGCACCTGCGATTGCGGTTGCAGCGATTCACGCCGCCAAACTTGCCGATGATCCGGTGTTGCTGGTACTTTCGGCGGATCACGAAATTAAGGATGAGAAGGCATTTTGCAATGCCGTGCGGCAGGCCCAGCCGTTAGCCGAGGCAGGCAAACTGGTGACTTTCGGAATCGTCCCCAAGCACGCCGCCACGGGCTACGGCTATATCAAGCGCGGCAGTGCCGATGGAGGCGGTTTTAGCGTCGATCAATTCGTCGAAAAACCGGACCTTGAGACAGCCGAAGAATACCTGGCCGCGGGCGATTATTACTGGAACAGTGGAATGTTCATGTTCAAGGCACATTCGTATCTCGCGGAGCTTGAAAAATTCAAACCGGATATGGTCGGACACTGCCGGCAGGCCGTCGACAATTTGCGCGAAGATATAGGTTTCCTACGCCTCGATGCGGAAGCATTTGCCAACTGCGAATCCGATTCGATCGACTATGCGGTAATGGAGAAAACCGACCTGGCCTGCGTGGTACCAATGGACGCCGGCTGGAGCGATATCGGTAGCTATTCGTCGTTGTGGGAACAGGGCGACAAGGATAAGTCGGGTAACTCTACCCACGGCGATGTCATCACCAGCGACACTGAAAATTCGCTGGTGCATGCGGAGAGCCGACTCGTGACGGCAGTTGGGGTTAAAAACCTGGTTATCATAGAAACCCATGACGCGGTGCTGGTTGCAGACAAGGACCAGGCAGAGAAAGTGAGGCAGATCGTCGAACAGCTCAAGCTGAATGAGCGCGAGGAAGAAAACTTTCACCGCATCGTTTACCGTCCCTGGGGCAGCTTCGATTCGGTGGATGAAGGCGACCGCTACAAGGTCAAGCGCATTACCGTAAAACCCGGCGCACGCTTATCCAAGCAGATGCATCATCATCGCGCCGAACACTGGGTAGTGGTCAAGGGAAAGGCACGGGTTTTTCGCAACGATGAAATTTTCGACGTACATGAAAACGAGTCGGTTTTTATTCCGCTTGGCGCCACCCATTACATCGAGAACCCAGGCGTAATACCACTCGATATTATCGAAGTGCAGTCGGGCTCCTATCTTGGAGAAGACGATATTGTACGATTCGATGACGTCTATGGGCGCCGCGACGACTAAATTTCAATAAAATTGATCTGGGTCAGTTTATCTCATCGATGAAATCGGATATTTAAAGCTTATGACCGACAAGAACCCACTCAAATTCGACGATACCCTGCTCGACGACGAGTTGGTTTACCCGGACTGGTTCAAGCTGAGTCTCGGCGATCTGAACGATGATGTGGCCGAGGCGCGGGAACAGGATAAGTTCGGCATAGCCGTCTATTACGGACAAAAGCGCTGTGCCTACTGCGAAAAATTCTTCGAGATCAATCTCACCGACAGCGCGATTGAACATTACCTGCGCGAGCATTTCGACGTGATTCCAGTCGACATCTGGGGTATCGAAGAGTTTATCGATACCAACGGCACCACCTATACCGAACGCGAACTGGCGCTGCGTTACGACACAAATTTTACGCCATCGCTGGTATTCTACGACCGCAAGGGCAAACCGGTATATCGCCTGCGGGGATATTACCCGCCATACCAGTTTCGCGCGGCATTGCACTATGTGGTCGAAGGTTTCTACCGGGTTGAGAAATTTCGCGACTACCTCGAACGTGCCGAGCCGGGATTATTCTTTACCTCGGGCGATTTAATCGAACGCGACTTTTTTCTACCGCCTCCGTATGACCTGCAGCGTAGCAAGCAATTTTCGAACAAGGCACTTGCGGTAATATTCGAACAGGGCAACTGCCATGCCTGCGAATTACTCCACAGTGGACCTTTAACACAGGACGAAATTCTCGGCGAAATTGAAAAACTGGACGTGGTGCAGCTCAACCTGTTTGGTGATACCGAAGTAGTAACCCCTGTCGGTAAAAAGACCACGGCTAAACAATGGGGGGAAGACCTCGGGCTGTTTTATACGCCGACCATCGTGCTATTCAGCCCCCGGGGTCACGAAATCATGCGCGTCGACTCGGTGGTACAGTTTTATCGGTTGTGGGGCGTTCTCGATTATGTCAACAAGGGCATCTACGACCGCGGCATCGATTACCAGGGCTGGCGACTGCAACAACGCGAAACTATCGAGTAAGATACCTTTCCATGACTTCAGATTCTGCCACGCGAACCTCATTGTCGCGCAAGGTAATCGAAAATTGCCTGGCGATGAATTCCCGGTACATCAATCAGGGCAGTGCCGGTAATATCAGTGTGCGCTACGAAGACGGTTTCCTGATAACACCGTCTGGCGTCGCCTACGAACGCCTACAGCCCGAGGATATCGTTTTTGTTAACCGGGATGGTATTTCGCAAGACCGGATGGCACCATCGAGCGAATGGCGCATGCATCGGGATATTTACGTTGACCGGCCCGAAGCCGGGGCGGTATTGCATGCGCATTCAACTTTTGCGACCGCCCTGTCCTGCCTGCGCCTCGAGATCCCCGCATTTCATTACATGGTCGCAGTGGCCGGTGGTAGTAATATCCGCTGTGCCGAGTACGCATTGTTCGGCACCCAGGCGTTGTCCGACAATATGCTGGCTGCACTTGACGGCCGACGAGCCTGCCTGCTTGGAACGCATGGTATGATTTGTTACCACGACAACCTGGACAAGGTATTGTTGCTGGGGATCGAGATCGAGTCCCTGGCCAGACAGTACTGGCATGCCTGTCAGCTCGGTGAACCCGTTCTACTGGACGATGCGCAGATGACTGAAGTACTCGAGCGATTCAAAAGCTACGGCAAACAACCCGGGGACGCAGGCTGAAACCATGAATGTCGATGGCGTCGCCTACCGCAGCATCTGGATCAATAACGACGGCTGGTCGGTCGACGTAATCGATCAAACCCGACTGCCGCACGCATTCGAGGTCAGAAACCTGCAAAGCCTGGACGATGCCTGTGCGGCGATACGCGATATGGTGGTGCGCGGTGCTCCACTCATAGGTACAACCGCAGCCTACGGTTATTACCTGGCACTATGCGATGATCCGTCAGACAAGGGGGTAGAACATGCCTACCAGAAACTTTTCGAGACCAGGCCCACGGCTGTAAACCTGCGCTGGGCGCTGGACCTGGTCAAGGTAAAAACTGCGACATTGTCGCCCTCCGAGCGGGCTGCCATGGCATTTTCCCAGGCCGATAAAATAGCCGAGCTTGATGTCATAACCAATCAGAGCATCGGTGCACATGGCCTGGAACTGATCGAAAATATTGCGCTTGAAAAACAACCCGGAGAATCGGTAAACATACTCACCCACTGCAATGCGGGCTGGCTTGCGACGGTCGACTGGGGTACCGCAACCGCACCAATTTACATGGCCCACAACGCCGGTATTTCGGTTCACGTCTGGGTCGACGAAACCCGGCCTCGCAACCAGGGCGCCAGCCTGACTGCCTGGGAACTGGGACATCATGGCGTCCCGCACAGCCTGATTGTCGATAACCTCGGCGGACACTTGATGCAGCAGGGCATGGTAGACCTGTGTCTGGTAGGTAGTGATCGTACCACTCGCAGCGGCGATGTCTGCAACAAGGTTGGCACTTACCTTAAAGCCCTGGCCGCAAAAGACAACGACGTCGCGTTTTACGTTTGCCTGCCGAGCACCACGATCGACTGGACGATCAGCAATGGAATAAGAGAAGTTCCCATCGAACAGCGTGACGCAACCGAGGTGTCGCAGGTTATCGGCAAACTAAGCAGTGGCGACATCGATCATGTGACCATTACCCCGGATGGCACCGGGGTTGTTAATTATGCCTTCGACGTAACTCCGGCCAGACTCATCACTGGCCTGATTACCGAGCGCGCCATCGTTAAGGCCACTGAAAACGACCTTACATCTAACTTTCCCGAGCATTCGTCAAATTAAACCCCGGCATAAAGCTTTAATGCACGAGCAATCTGCACAAATTGTTTTGACCGATCGTTCCAAACTCGTTTAATATGTACCGACTAACTGAGGATTAACCATGCCCTGGGAAAAGTGTTACGACGAAACCGAGGTACTGGATAGCGCGATGAAGGCCTTCTGGTCAAAGGGCTATGAAGCCACGTCGCTGCAGGAGCTGGTGAAAGCAACCGGAATAAATCGTGGCAGTATATACAACGCCTTCCCCGGTAAACGAACGCTGTTCATGCGCGCACTCGAACACTATGACCGGATTTATCGCATCGAACATTTGCAGGAGATCGCAGAAAAACATGCTCCTGTAGAGGCGATCATCACCGTTTTCAAAACAGCCGTCACAAATCCGATTGACAGTGATACCCCCTGGGGCTGCCTGTTAGTCAATACCGCCCTCGAGTTATCGCCGCATGATCCCGAGGTCGCTGAATTCGTCGATCACAGTTTAAGGGGCGTCGAAGCGTTTTTTTACGCACGCATAGAGGCCGCAAAACAAGATAAAACAATTAATGCCTCACTGGATTCCGAGTCTACCGCAAAGTCATTGCTCAGCCTGTTTTTAGGATTGCGTGTACTAACGCGCATAAATGTTCGACAAACCACTATCGAAGCCGTCACATCACAGGCCAGGATGATGCTGAAGTAACAAACCTGGCCGAACCTGGAACCATTGTTCCGCAAAACCGGAGGAGAAAATCATGAGTGTTTCTTATGTAGAAAGAGATCAGGCAGATGCCGAAACTATTGCCTTTTACGATAAGGCCGAGGATCGATTTCAGGCGCTGTTGAATATATTCAAGGTGTTTGGACACCAACCCGAGTACGGTACCGCATTCACCGACCTGATCATGGCCATTCTAAAAGATGGCGTGCTCGACTGGCAAACCAAGGAATTACTGATATTAAAAGCGACTCAACGTAATGACTGTCAGTACTGCGTAGTCCAGCATGAACGCGTTTCAGACATGCTCGGCATTCCAGCCGAAAAAATTGCCGATATCGACGGTGACAAGTATAAAACCAGCCCGCATTTCACCGAAGGTGAGAAAGCGTTGATGGATTTGACCGTGCAAATCGGTGAAGACGCGAATCGGGTATCGAACGAACTCTGGGAACGCCTGCATGCTAACTGGAGCGAACCGCAAATCGTTGATGCGGTATTCGTCATCACGATTTATATCGCGGTTTCCAAATTTGGAGACGCACTCGGTGTTGAACTGGAACCGATGTTCGACGGATTTGAACCGCAACTGAAGGTTAGGCACTAATTCAGGAGCCTGTAGTACGCGGGCATATTGATGCCCGCGTAACCTTGCAGCGCACGAAAATGAAAGATATCGAAATTTTTACCGGACCTGGCTGTGCACATTGTGAACAGGCCAAGGCATTGCTCAAACTACATGGGCTTGATTACACCGAGCGCGATGTCAGCGAGCCTGCTGTTATGGGCGAGTTCAGAGAGCGGCTGCCACGATCAAAGGCGCTACCCCAGATATTTGCCGATGGTAAACACCTCGGAAGCCTCGAAGACCTGCAGATAAACTTGCAGTGATAGCGGCTTAGCCGTTCTTACGCATCACGGTCAGGCCGTCGCCGATTGGGATCAGCGACAGATCGTAACTGCCTGGTGCCCGATCATGAATCCATTGATTGAGCTCACGCAGCGCTACGGTATCTTCACTGGTGTCTCCAGCATCGACCACCGAACCGCTCCAGAGTACATTGTCGAGCGTTATCAGGCCACCGGCTCTGACCAGCACCAGGCAGGATTCGACGTAGGCCCGGTAGCCGCTCTTATCGGCGTCTATATAGGCAAAATCGTACTTACCCTCGTGGCCTTCGTCGATCAGGCGATCAAGGGTTTGTTGTGCCGGTGCAATTTGCAGATCAATCCGATCCTGGACCGATGCCGCCTGCCAGTGCTCGCGCGCAATACGGGTGAAATCTTCACTCACATCACAGCAGGTCATCTTCAATAGCGGTATTGCCAGGGTTAATCTCAGGCTGGTGTAACCGGTGAAGGTGCCGATTTCGAGGCCCTGTTTTGCGTTCAGCATTTTAAACAACAGCACCAGCAACTGGACCTGCTCGGGCGAACTGATCATATTTGCATCGGGCATACCCAGTGTCTGTTCACGCAGCTGCAGGCAAGCTTCCGGTTCATGCAGCGAAACGTCCAGCAGGTACTGCTGCAGGATTTCATCGAGACCTATAGATGACGTCGACATGATGATTTCTCCCCAAATTCTAATTCACCCCAAAAAGACCATAATTTTTTTGTGGTTGATATTGATTTCGTTGGTCCATACATACGAATCTTAATGACCTAATTTTGACTTAAGCCGGGAAACAACACAATGTCGTTACACTTGATCAGCTATAAAACCTGCCCCTTCGTTCAGCGTGCAGTGATCACCCTGAAACACAAGAAAATCGATTTTGATATCACCTATATCGACCTCGCCGATCCGCCCGACTGGTTCCTCGAACTCTCGCCATTGGCGAAAGTTCCGGTATTGAAGGTTGACGACGAAATCCTTTTTGAATCAGCTGTTATCAATGAATATCTCGATGAAATCACCGGCGGCGATCTGCAGCCCAGGGAACCTCTGGCACGCGCCAAGAACCGCGCCTGGATAGAATTTGCCTCGAATATGCTGGGTAATCTCTACATGATGAAAATGAGCAAAGACAGGGACAGGTATAACAAGTACAGCGAATTACTGGTGAGCCAGCTCGAGCGGGTCGAGAAACGCCTCGGAGACGGCCCGTGGTTTAACGGGGCTGAATTTTCACTCGCCGACACCGCCTTCGCCCCTTTCTTCAGGCAAGACTCGGTGGCCGATGGCAAACTCTCGGTGATCAATCCTGAAAAAATGCCCCGGGTCAACGCCTGGGCCGAGCGCCTGCTGGCACTACCCGAGGTTCGGGAATCTGTGGTCGATGAATTCGAAGACCTGTATATCAATGCCATGGAAAAGAACGGCTCCTACAGCCTGCAGCGGTTAGCGGCCTAGGATAAGTTCTTGCGATAAAAGCCAGGGATTTGATCCCACATGCACGTTTGTCTTTAAGCGGAACCAGGTCTGGAAGATTCCCGTCGAGGCTGGAATCGCTGTATAGTGACTGTTAAATGAGATTGATATTACTTATGAACAAAAGAGGTCTTAATGGCTAACTGGCTAGAAGGCAAAGTCGTTGAGAATCGACGCCTGAATGATTACCTGACATCGTTGATTATCGATGTTCAACTCAACGGGTACGAGGCTGGACAGTTCGTGCGCGTCGGCCTGCCCGATGGCGATACCGTGCTGGCACGACCCTATTCGCTGGTCAATACCCCGCAAGAAAGCCATCTCGAAGTGTACTTCAATATCGTCGAGGAAGGCCCTCTTTCGCCGCGGCTATTCGATCTCAAGTCAGGCGACGACGTTCTGGTCTCGGATAATCCCTCGGGGTTCCTGACCATCAGTGAAATTCCACAATGCAACCATTTATGGATGATTGCAACTGGCACCGGTATCGGACCCTTTCTTGCAATTCTCAAAAGCGAAGCCGCCTGGGAAAAGTTTGGAAAAATCATGCTGTGCTACTCGGTGAGTTACGCGCACGAGCTCGCCTACCAGGACACGATCGGGCAGATCGCTGAAATGCATGGCGATCGATTCTGTTACCTGCCGATAGTGACACGAGAAAAATTAGCAGCTTGTCTCGGTAAGCGAGTTCCCTCGGTGATGCAGGATGGCAGTCTCGAGCAGAAGGCCGGCGTCATCATTAACGCCGAGAACTCCCACGTCATGATGTGCGGCAGCTCCGACATGATTACCGATGTCAGCGCCGAGCTGGTATCACGCGAGATGAAAAAACATCGCCGCCGCGACCCGGGTCATTTCACGACCGAGAAGTATCACTAGTTTAATCGCCGCGCAGTACCTCGATCAGCGACAGGGTCATGCGCGCAGTTGCTCCCCATAGCATTTCCCCATCGTAAAGGTCATAGTAGACCACTGGCCAGGGTCTCCGGGAATCTGGGTGTTGACGTTCCTCGAAGCGATAGTTCGAGGCTTCGGCGAGCCAGTTCAGCGGAATTGTAAACGCGCGCGCAACTTCGATTTCATCCAGGTTTAACGGGTACGGCCAGGGCACGACTCCGATGTAAGGTCGAACCTGAAATTCACTGATGGTGTGATGATGGTTGATGTGCCCGAGTACTTCGATATCACTGGCGGCGATACCTATCTCTTCCTCGGTCTCCCGCAGTGCCGTCGCCAGCAAGGTTTCATCGGCCTCATCGCGTTTGCCGCCGGCGAACGCGACCTGCCCGCTATGGCGGTCGCCCTCGTAGCTGGTTCGTCGGATATAAAGAATATGCCAGGCGTTGTCGATGCGTACAAACGGTACCAGTACCGCAGCCTCGCGTGCCGCATCACTTAACAATTCCGGGGGGACATCATAAGTCGTGTCACGTTGAGCATGCAGGCGCGCTCGAATGTCATCGACGCTGAGAGCATCCAGTTCAGGCACGCCTTGAGGCCCTGCTCCTGCGTGCCGCTGCCAGATCCAGGAATTCCAGCCGCTTTTCGTTACTGGCAGCACTCCAGGCACAGATTTCGTCGATGCTGCGAAAACAGCCCAGGCAGATGTCATTATCATCGAGCGTGCAGTGGCGCACACACGGGGATTCAACCCGCACCGGTTTATCAGTATCCGAAGTTGCCATTGTCGAATTCCGGGTGATCTTTCAGTAGAAGAAGTTGCTGGTCCATAGTGGGCGAAGCCTAAATTATTCCGATACCCTGACACAAGTACTAGCCGCTTGCATCAGTCTAAAAAACCTGTAATTTTAACGGCATGTCGCCGCAAATAATCAATATCGACGATTACCCGGTCGATAAGCTGTCATCTGCCGATGCGCAGTCATGGGTCAAGCAGTTGCGGGCCAGCCTCGACCAGGATGGTTCCTGCACCCTGCCCGGCTTCGTAACGGCACAGGCGCTGGACAAAATGGTGCGGCAGGCACACTCTATAGCACATCTCGCCTATCCCGGCCCGACCGAGGTCAGTCCCTACTTCTTCAATTATCGACTGGGTCATGGCGAAGACCTGCCCGGCACACACCCCGTAAGGTACAAGGGTAAGCGTAACCTGGCCCAGGTTGCTGCCGATTTGATACCGCCTGAATTCCTGCTGAGCCAGCTATACCGAAGCGATTTAATGCTCGATTTCCTGGCCGCGGTTACCGATCAGCGGATTTATCGTAACCAGGATCCCTACCAGTCGCTTAATATTTCGATCATGAACCAGGGCGGATGTCAGCAATGGCATTTTGACAGTGGCACCATGGTAACCACTTTGCTGTTACAGGAACCCGACGCCGGGGGAATATTTGAATATGCACCGGCAATTCGTTCCGACACCGACGAAAACTTTGACGCCGTGCAGGCGGTTCTGCAAGGCAACAGTGATCGAGTGCTCCAGAACCGTTTACAGGCGGGTACACTTTCACTGTTTCGTGGGCATTATTCGCTGCATCGGGTAACACCCGTCGAGGGCCAGCGCCAACGCATTCAGGCCATACTCGGCTATTCCAGCCGACCTGGATTACTCGGCAACAAGGAGTCGAGTATTCTGCACTATGGTCCCCGCGTAGCTGAAATCGAGGCAAATAACCCACAATATCCCCACCAGGTCGCAATCGGGTAAAAACAGGCGCCAAACAGGCAACTTCTTATTTGTCAGACAAATCAAAAAAGAATAGCATTGCGACCCTTTGGTAACGACGGCTCGGGCCACTTGACTCGACTGGAATCCCGGATTGGTTGATAAAATTCTAAGCATTTCACGCCGCACGCGCAAAACCCCGTTTACCAACCGCGTGGAAGCCGCCGGTGTCAAGGGTTACACCGTGTACAATCACATGTTGTTGCCCACTTTTTTCGAATCCATAGAAGCCGATTACTGGAGTCTGTGCGACGATGTTCAGGTCTGGGATGTCTCCTGCGAACGACAGATCGAGATTTCCGGTCCCGATAGCGAACGTTTAATCCAGCTGATGACACCGCGAGATATTTCCCGCGCTGGCATTGGACAGGGACTTTATGCGCCACTCTGCGACGAAAACGGCGGCCTGGTCAACGACCCGGTATTGATTAAATTCGCCAACGATGACTGGTGGGTTTCGATCGCCGATAGCGACGTCAGATTATGGGCCCGTGGGCTCGCGCTCGGCTACGGTCTCGATGTCACGGTGCGCGAGGCCGCCATCTGGCCACTCGCGGTACAGGGCCCGAAAGCAGAAACCCTGGTGACCCGTATTTTCGGCGATGAGGTCCCCGGTATCCGTTTTTTTCGTTCGAAAATGCTCCAATTTCGTGGCAAAGCGATGATGGTCATGCGCTCCGGTTTCAGCAAACAGGGTGGCTTCGAAATCTATCTGAACGATGCTGAGCTGGCCGAGCCGCTGTGGGATGAACTATTCGCACAGGGTCGGGATTTGAATGTCAGGGCGGGTGGCCCCAACCTGATCGAACGCGTCGAAAGCGGCCTGTTGTCGTACGGCAACGACATGAACTTTACCCACAATCCGTTTGAATGCGGACTGGACGCCTTCATCGACCTCGACGCCGATATCGAGTCGTTGAGTCTGCCGGCATTGCGTGAAATCAGGGGCAAACACGTGCACCAGCTGGTCGGGGTAGTCTTCGATGAGCCTGTCAGCTTTGATGATTTCAGGGTTGAAGTGGACGATCGCACAGTCGGTGATGTACGTTCACAGGTATGGTCGCCGCGTTATCAGAAATTCCTGACGATGATAATGATGAAGCGCGATTTTCTAAGCAATAACCGAACCGTCAGCGTGGACGGTAAAACTGGTAATATCGTCGATCTGCCATTCGATTTTGACGCGATTGGATAATCCGGGAGGTAAGCATGAGTCGTTCTTCGTATCTCAAACCTGACACGGTGGCATTGCACACCGGTTACGTGCCGGAGAGCGACCATGGTTCGCGCGCGGTTCCGGTTTACCAGACCACGTCGTACGTGTTCGAGAGCGTCAGTGATGGCTCGTCGCTGTTTAACGTTGAACAGGGCGGCCATATTTATAGCCGTATCACCAATCCCACGGTCGCAGTGCTGGAACAGCGCATCGCCGCGCTTGAAGGCGGCAGTGGCGCAATTTGTACCGCCTCCGGCATGAGCGCGCTGTTTACGGTTTTTATTACCTTGTGTTCAGCCGGCGACCACATGATTTCGGCAACGCAGATCTATGGCTCCACTGCGACTCTTTTAAAGCACACGATAAAACGTCTCGGCATCGACTGTACCTTCGTTTCCATTAACGACGAGACGGCCCTGCGCGATGCGATCCAGCCCAATACCAAGATGGTGTTTTGCGAATCGATCGGCAACCCGGGTCTCGAGATCGCCGATCTTCCCGGCATCAGCGCAATTGCGCACGAAGTCGGAATACCTCTGGTAGTCGACGCCACTTTTGCAACCCCGAGCCTGTGTCGCCCAATCGACCACGGTGCCGACATTGTCGTACATTCGGTTACCAAGTGGATGGGTGGACATGGTGTCGCGATTGGCGGGGCGATCGTTGACGGCGGCCAGTTTGACTGGGAACAAAGCGGTCGCTTTCCCGAACTCACCGAGCCCTATGCCCCTTTTCATGGCATTAAATTCTGGGAAGAGTTCGGACCTTCGGCGCTGGCGATGAAAATGCGCGCCGAATCGATGCGCGATATCGGTGCCGCAATGAGCCCGCACAATGCGTTCCTGATCCTGCAGGGCATCGAAACCCTGAGCCTGCGCATGAAACAGCATGTTGCCAATGCGAAAGTCCTGCTCGATTGGCTACAACAGCAGGAAGCGGTAACCTGGACCAACTATCCCGACATGGAATCGAATCCGAGCCACGCCCTGGCTGATACCCTGTTCCCCGACGGCGCCGGTTCGATGCTATGTTTCGGCGTTGTCGGAGGTCGTGCAGGGGGTGCGGCATTCATCGATTCGTTGCAACTGGCATCGAACCTGGCCAATGTCGGCGATGCCCGTACCCTGGTGCTGCACCCCGGGAGCACCACGCATTCGCGCCTCACGGTTGAAGATATGAAGGCGGCCGGCATCAGTGAAGACATGATTCGCGTCTCGGTTGGCATCGAAGATATTACCGATATCAAGTCCGACTTCACGCGTGGCTTCAAGGCAGCACAGCGCATCGCCGGGGAATCCTGATGTATATCGATGTTCGGGGTCACAAGACCTATGCAGCCACCGGCGGCAAGAAATTTGACGGCAGCCTGCCAACAGTTATGTTCGTGCACGGCAGCGGGCTCGATCATCGCAGCTGGGCCTTGCAAACGCGCTGGTTTGCTTACAACGGCTATGCGGTGCTGGCACCCGATCTTCCCGGGCACAGCCTTTCCGAGGGTAAGCCACTCGAGAGCATCGAGGAAATGGGCGCCTGGCTGGCTGATTTTATCCGCGCCGCCGGGGTCACCGGGGTGCACGCGGTGGGTCATTCCCAGGGATTTCTCGACGTGCTCGAGCTCGCACGCCAGGCCCCCGAATTGTTGAAATCGATCACCGGCGTAGGCACCGCGGGCGCGATCCCGGTTAACCCGGCATTGATCGATGCCGCTAAAAACAGTGCCGGAGATGCCGCGGAAATGCTGCTCATGTGGGGTTTCGGACCCGATGCCCAGTATGGTATCAGCGCGATCCCGGGGATGCAGCCGATCGCGATCGGACGCCAGATCATGGCGAGCAATCCGCTCTATGAAGACCTGGTGGCCTGCGCCAGCTACGAAAACGGCAGCCAGGTTGCCAAATCCATCAAGGTGCCATCCCAGCTGATACTGGCCCGCAAGGACCGGCTCACCCCGGTCAAGGCCGGCATGGCCTTCGCCGAGGAATTAAATGCCCGGGTTACGATCATTGAGCGCTTTGGCCACATGCTGCCGATCGAGGCGCCGCGCCAGACATTACAAAAGTTACGTGAACTGATTAGCTCGCTGGAACAAGCAGCCTAGGGGATATCGATGAGCATCAACAAAGTTGCCGTGATCGGCGCCGGCACGATGGGTTCCGGTATTGCAGGCCAGGTCGCCAACGCCGGCATCGAAGTCTGGTTGCTGGACCTGCCCACGGACGATAACGTAAACGCGCTCGCCGAACGTGGGCTCGAGCGTCTGCGCGACCCGAATCAACCAGGCCTGGTCAGCAAGGACGCCGAAGCCTTTATCCACCTTGGCAACACCCGCGATGATTTCGATCAACTCGCCGACTGCGACTGGGTCGCCGAGGCCGTGGTCGAACGTCTCGATATCAAGAAGGATTTGTACCAGCGTCTTGATGCCGTGTGTCAGGACGATGCCATTATCACGTCGAATACATCGACAATTCCGATTCGATTGCTGGTTGAAGACATGCCACTTGCGTTTCGCCAGCGCTTCGCCATCACCCATTTTTTCAACCCGGTGCGTTTCATGCGCCTGCTCGAACTGGTGCGCGGCGAGGATACCGATTCGTCCGTCATCGACCTGTTGGGTGACTTTTGCGAACAACAACTGGGTAAAGGTGTCGTGCTCTGTCGAGATACACCGGGTTTTCTCGGTAACCGGGTCGGGGTTTTCGCCATCCAGTGTGCGCTACAGGCCGCGTTCGAAAAGGGACTGACGCCCCTCGAAGCCGATGCTATTTTCGGTCGACCCATGGGAATACCAAAAACCGGTGTCTTCGGTCTTTACGACCTGATCGGAATCGACCTGATGTCGGACGTGGTACAGAGCCTGGTCAATATTCTGCCGGATTCCGACCCGTTTCATGCCGAGGCCGCAAAAATACCACTAATGACACAAATGATCGCCAACGGTCAGACCGGCAACAAACAGGGCCAGGGCTTTTACCGCGATGTCGAGTCCGGGCGCGAGGTATTGAACCTCGAAACCTCGGAATACAAAGAGGCAGCGCGCCTGAACCTGCCACTCGCTGAAAAAGCCGAGCGCTACGGCGTCAGGCATTTGCTCGAAGACAACACTTTATATGGCCAGTTTGCATGGCGCGTGCTGTCACGCACCCTGAGCTACGCTGCCTCGCTGATTCCCGAGGTCGGCGAAGATCCGGTCGGCATCGACGACGCAATGAAACTGGGTTACAACTGGATCAAGGGTCCGTTCGAATTAATCGATGAAATTGGTGTCGATACATTCATTGCCCGGCTCGAATCAGACAATCTGCCGATCCCACCCTTTCTCACCGAGGCCGCCGGATCAACCTTCTACCGGGTTGCTGACAACGATCTCCAGGTGCGACATGTCGGCAGTACCTGGCAAACCATCAAGCGCCCGGACGGCGTAATCCGTTTTACTGAAAAACGTCAAACCCTGCAGCCCCGTAACAGTTGCGCGGTTGCCAGCTGGTTCGAGCTCGACGGTATCGCGCTGGTCGAGTTTCACAGCAAGGCTAACGCACTCGATTCCGACTCGATGGCAATCCTCGATGATGCGCTGAACCAGGTTGAACCTTACGGACTGCAGGGATTGATCGTGCACAACGACGCCCAGCATTTTTCCTGCGGGGTCAACTTGCAGGCGGTGCGCGATTTCTTTCGCCGTGATGACATGGACGGCCTGGACAAGTTTCTGCAGGATTTTCAGCAATCAGTGCATCGCATGCAGACTGCCCCGTTTCCGGTGGTCGCAGCACCGGTGGGCCTGTCGATTGGTGGCGGCTTCGAAGTGGTGTTACATGCAAGACAGGTTATCTGTCATGCAAATTCTGTCATGGGCCTGGTCGAATCACTGGTCGGCGTTGTTCCGGGTGGTGGTGGCTGCAAGGAAACCCTGTATCGCTGGATAGAGTTGTTGCAGTGCGGCGATGATATTTCTGCCGCCTGCTGGAAGGCTTTCATGAATCTTGGCTATGGTAGAACTGCAACTTCACCGATCATTGCCAAGCAGCAGGCGATGCTGCGAGCACACGATCGTTTCGTCATTAACCGCGATCGTATCCTTGGCGAAGCGATCAAGGCGATCGCCGATCCCGGAGGCCAGGTGCAATTTGAACGCCCTGCCCTCGTTATGCCGGGTAGACCCTTATTCGAAGAAATGGTCAAATGGCTGGAAGAATCTCGTGCCAAG
The DNA here is from genome assembly GCA_029862005.1 of Gammaproteobacteria bacterium. Lineage (NCBI taxonomy): Bacteria > Pseudomonadati > Pseudomonadota > Gammaproteobacteria > Gammaproteobacteria bacterium. The sequence continues at coordinate 33,426 of JAOTYD010000011.1, forward strand.
GGTGTATTCATGGCGCATGACGTCAATGTTGGCAGCGAAATGGCCAGGATCGTGACCGGCGGCGATATCGAACCGGGCACGGTTTGGAGCGAACAGGATTTCTACGACGCCGAGCGTCGTTCATTTCTGACCCTGGTTGCAACGGCCGCAACCCGCGAGCGTATTAACAGCATGCTCGATGCGGGGTCGCCCGTACGAAATTAGCACAGGTGTATTATGACTATCGAATACGATCAACTGAACGCCAACGCCGCCAACTTCGTTCCGCTGACACCGCTATCTTTCCTGCATCGTGCGGCCGATATTTATCCGCAACGCGAAGCATTGATTTACAACCAGCGCCGCAATAGCTGGGCCCAGACACGCAATCGCTGTACCCGTATTGCGTCGAGCCTGGCAGCTCGAGGCATCGGTAAAAACGACACCGTTTCGGTGTTCGCCTTCAATACCCCGGAAATGTTTGAAAGCCATTTCTCAATCCCGATGGCTGGTGCCGTGCTGAATACGATTAACACGCGGCTCGACGCGGCCACGGTCGCCTATATTATCGATCATGGAGAATCGAGGATTTTCATTTGCGACCGCCAGCTCTGGCCGGTGCTGCAGGAAGCCCTGCAGAGCTCTGAACTGCAACCCGAAATCATCATCATCGACGATGCCGATGCGGCCGAGAAACCGGAGCTGCCTACAGATATAAGCTTTTCCTTCTATGAAGACCTGGTCGATCGTGGCGACGATACCTTCGCCTGGCGACCACCCGAAGACGAGTGGCAGGCGCTGACCCTGAACTACACCTCGGGTACGACCGGGCTTCCCAAGGGCGTCGTTTACCACCATCGCGGTTCTTACCTGATGACCATGGGCACCGTCATTTCCTGGGCGCTACCCCCCCACCCACGTTACCTGTACACGGTGCCGATGTTCCACTGTAACGGCTGGGGCCATGCCTGGACCATGACTGCGCTTGCGGCGACCGTGGTCTGCATTCGTGCATTTACGCCAAAGCTGTTTTTCGATCTTGCCGAAGAACACGGGATTACCCATTTCGGTGGTGCACCGATCATATTAAACATGCTCGCCAATGCGCCCGCCGAGGATCAGAAGGTATTCAAGGATACCGTCTATGCGATGACCGCCGGCGCGCCGCCACCGGCCAAGGTGCTGGAAAGCATGGCGCAGTTCAATTTCGAAGTCATGCACGTCTACGGGCTCACCGAAACCTACGGCCATATTCTGCATTCGGCACCGCAGGACGACTGGTACCAGCAGTCGATCGAACGCCAGGCTGAACTCAAGGCACGCCAGGGAGTTCGGTTCTCGATGACCGAAGCGGTCGATGTCATCGATCCCGAGACCGGTAAATCCGTACCCTGGGATGCCGAAACCATGGGTGAAATCGTGATTCGCGGCAACACAGTTATGAAAGGTTATCTGAAGGATCCCGGGGCAACCGACGAAGCCTTCAACAATGGCTGGTTCATGAGTGGCGATATCGCGGTGATCCACCCCGACGGTTATATCCAGGTCAAGGATCGCGCCAAGGATGTGATCATTTCGGGTGGTGAGAATATCTCCTCGGTTGAGGTTGAAGGCGTACTCTACAAGCACTCTTCGGTCGGAGAAGCCGCGGTGGTGGCGCTGGCCGACGAAAAATGGGGTGAAGTCCCCTGCGCGTTTGTCGAACTGAAATCAGATGCCGATGCCAGCGAACAGGAACTGATCGATTTTTGCGCCGATAATATGGCACGCTTCAAGCGGCCGAAAAAAATCGTTTTTGGTGAACTACCAAAAACCGCTACCGGCAAGATCCAGAAAAATGTATTGCGTGAGCGCGCCAAAGCGTTGTAAAAAACGGATTAAGCCCTAATTCAACCAGATATGAACCAGGATATTTCACCCGTCGAACTGCGCCACCGGATCCGTAGCGGAGAATTTACGTCGAATACGTCAGGTTACTCGCGCGGTTTCGTGCAGGGCAACCTCTGTATACTGCCAGCTGATTATGCCAGCGAATTTCTGCAATTCTGCCAGTCGAATCCCAAGCCCTGTCCACTGATCGGCATGGCTTCAAGTCCTGGGGATTACCAGATCCCGCGTCTCGGTGAAGACCTCGATATCCGTACCGATATTCCGAGCTACCGGATCTTCGAAGACGGTCAGCTGGTCAACGAAGTTCACGACATCAGTGACCTATGGCGTGACGACCTGGTGTCCTTTGTACTGGGGTGCTCGTTTTCCTTCGAGGAAGCCCTGATCGATGATGGCCTCGAGATTCGCAACGTCACCGAAGGCGTCAATGTGCCCATGTATCGCACCGATATCGACTGCATTCCAGCGGGCCGTTTCGCGAGTAAAATGGTGGTCAGCATGCGCCCGATGATTCCGTCGGACGCGATACGCGCGATCCAGATCTGCACCCGTTTTCCTGCGGTACATGGTGCACCGGTGCACTTCGGTGATCCTGGCAGAATTGGCATCAGGGATATCAACCAGCCCGAATTCGGTGATGCCGTAAACATACACAATGATGAAGTACCTGTATTCTGGGCCTGCGGCGTAACCCCCCAGGTAGCGGTAGAGCAGGCGCGACCGCCATTCTGTATCACGCATTCGCCTGGCTGTATGCTGGTATCGGACTTACCCAACAGCCATCTTGCCGTTATGTAGGTGGAGTAAACATGTTGATGCTCAATTGCGATCTTGGTGAAAGCTACGGCTCATGGAAAATGGGCCGTGACGACGAAGTCATGCCCCATATCGACCAGGCCAATATAGCCTGTGGTTTCCATGGTGGCGATCCGCTGGTCATGGAGCGGACCCTGGCAATGGCAAAACAGCACGATGTCATGGTGGGCGCCCACCCGGCCTATCCAGATCTGGTGGGATTCGGTCGCCGCCCGATGCACTGTTCCGCCGAAGAGATTTCAGCATTCATGCATTACCAGATCGCGGCTCTCGAGGGTATGGCGAAAATCCAGGGGCTCGATTTAGCCTATGTCAAACCGCATGGCGCACTGTATAACGACATGATGGCGCGGGAGGCCGTGCGCGCTCCGATTCTGAAAGCGATAGCCGATTTTCACAAACCCGTACGGTTGATGCTGCAGGCTACTCCCGAAGCCGAACTGCATCGTACCGAGGCTGCAGCGCATGGCATCGATCTCTGGTTTGAAGCTTTCGCCGATCGCTGTTATGACGACGATGGGAAATTGCTTTCCCGGGCTAAACCGGGGGCGGTACACAGCCGTGACAAAATGCTCTCCCAGGTGGAACAGATTTGTAGTGAAGGCACGGTTACCACGGTCAGCGGCAATACCCTTGAGCTAAAACCCGATACTCTCTGCGTGCATGGTGATAACGACGCGGGAGTCGCGGCGATCAAGGAAATTCGTAAAATCATTCATTCCTGATCCATCGCATGCGAATCGAAATTGCGGGGCAAAACGCGTTTATCGTCTACTTTGCCGAGCAAACCAGCGCGGCTGTATCGGCGCAGATCCAGGCTGCTGTTGCGAATATAACTGCCACCATGCGGGACAGCATTGTCGACCTGGTACCATCCTACGCGTCGCTGTTGGTTATTTATGATCAGGATCGAAGTGATCATTTCGCGGTTAAACTTCAGTTGCGGACGGCTTTGTCGAATCTGGATAGCGTTGATGCATCGACCGGGGAACTCGTCACCCTGCCCGTCTATTACAGTGCTGAATCCGGACCCGATCTCGAAACGATAGCGCAGCGTGGCAACCTCGCTATCGATGATGTAATCGAGATCCATCAGCAGCAGGAATACCGGGTCTACGCGATCGGCTTTGCTCCTGGATTTGCCTACCTGGGCGAGGTCGACGAGCGCATAGCCGCGCCGCGCCTGGCGACTCCACGGCAAAAGGTACCGCGTGGTGCGGTCGCGATCGCAGACCGCCAGACCGCGGTCTACCCGGCTGTTTCACCGGGCGGATGGAACCTGATTGGACTGTGTCCGATGCGCATGTTCGATGCCGGCAAGACACCCAGCATGCCGGTTCAGGTCGGTGACAGAATTCGCTTTACCGCGATCAGTCGTGAAGAATTCATCGCCCAGGGCGGTAAGCTATGAATGGTTTTGTTGTCAGGCAGCCGGGCTTACTCAGCCTGCTGCACGACCGCGGCCGATACGGGGCGCACAACCTGGGATTGACTACCGGCGGGCCTCTCGACAGCCTGGCGTTCGACTGGGCTAACCGCATGCTCGGAAACGATGTCAACGCCACCTGCATCGAAATCAGTTTTGGCGGACTCGCGCTCGAAGCGAGCCACGATACCAGCTTCGTTATTACCGGTGCGCAAGCACCCTGCAAGCTGGATGGCGAGCCGATCGAACAATGGTGCACCCATGACATCGACAGTGGCAGCAAGCTTGAGATCGGCTTCACCAGCGCTGGTACGCGCTGTTACCTGGCGGTCAGCGGTGGTTTTGATATTACGCCAAGTTTCGGCAGCACTTCGACCGTGGTACGCGAAAATATCGGTGGCATCAACGGTAATAAATTGCAGGCCGGGGATCAGCTACCCTGCAGCGGCACCCGGCCGGCGAAGCACTGTTTCCTGGCCGAGGCGGATCGTCCCGTATATGCAGATTTTGCAGAACTACGCGTCGTGCCCGGGTACCAGCAGGCCGCCTTCAGCCCGCTGCAGCAATGGCGTTTTTTTAATACCGATTATCGGCTGACCGAACGCTGCGACCGCATGGGTTTCCGCCTCGAGGGTGAGACCGTCCATTCGAACATGGTTGGTATGTTGTCCGAGGGCATCTGCCATGGCGCAATCCAGATTCCGGCAGACGGTCAACCCATTGTCCTGATGAACGATCGTCAGACGATCGGTGGCTATCCCAAGATCGGCGCCGTGATCGCGCATGATACGGCGAGGCTGTCACAATTGACACCCGGATCAAATGTTCACTTCGTAGCGATCAGTCTCGAACAGGCGCACAACATCCACTGTCTTGAACAGGCGCGCTACCAACGCGCGTCGTTGCAGCCCTGCTGAGTATGAAGCTATGAATCAGGCTGAAGATCTGGCACTCAGTAGTACCATAGAAGATATCCTGGTAGCGCGTAACTTACGCGGCATGAAAACGGTGCAGAATCACCTCGAAGCAGGCTATTGCATGCGGGCGGCGCGGTTATTGCAGCGGTGCCGGGGTAATATCCTGATCGGAACCGGCTTCCCCGTCGTCAAAACTTTCGAGACCGACGGCCCGGTTGGTGCAATCGCGATGTACGAGGCCTTCGAAAAACTGGGCGCCACGCCGACCATCGTTTGCGGACGCCCGTTATCGCAGGCTCTCGCAGCAAAGTATCGGGTGCATGAAATCAGGGTTGGCGATCACGATCAACGCAAGCACGAAGCCCAGGATGCACTAGAAAGATTTCATCCAGACGCAATCGTTTCGATTGAAAGACCCGGCCAGGCTGCCGACGGCGGTTATTACAACATGCGCGGCGAAAGCATTAGCGAGCATACCGCCTGTTTCGACACCTTCATGGATCAGAGCGAGTGTCCTACCATTGCGATCGGCGATGGTGGCAATGAAATCGGCATGGGCAAGGTCGCCGACGCATTACAGGACTTAAATATAGTGCCCGCGATCACGAGCTGCGATGAACTGATTGTCGCCGACGTTTCCAACTGGGGCGCCTACGGCATCATTTCGTTCCTGTCGGTCTGGAATAAACGTGATCTGCTCGGCGAAATTGTGCCGATCGATATTCTCAGATACATATCCGAACTTGGCAGCGTCGACGGCGTCACCCGGGTCAACCGGCTAACCGAAGACGGACTCGAGGTCAGCGAAGGTGAGTCGGTTCTGCTGGAGTTACGACGTGTCTGTGGTTTTATTTAGATTACTGGCGCAATGATTTCCATACTGTGGCTCTATTCCGGGAAGTCAGGTTTCTGCTTAACTTGCGTGCCTTTTTGAGCGGTTACTGAAATTCAAGAGATAGCCATGACAATTGCATATTTAAACGGCGAATACATGCCACTCGAGGAGGCCCGCATTTCCCCGATGGATCGGGGTTTTTTGTTTGGTGACGGCATTTACGAAGTAATCCCCTCATATGGCGGCAAGATGGTCGGATATGGCCCGCATATCGAACGCATGCTGGACGGCCTCGATGCAATCGAAATCAAGCTCGGCTGGAGTAAAGAACAATGGCGCAAACTGTGCACCTCGCTACTGGAAAAGAATGGTAACGGCAATCTTGGAATATATCTCCACGTAACCCGTGGCGCCGACACTAAACGCCATCACGCGTACCCTGAGGATATCGAACCCACAGTGTTCGGCTATGCATTTGAAATCCCAGCACCCCCGATTCCGGACCGCGATCAGATCCACCCCTACACTTGTGCGACCGGTCACGATATGCGTTGGGACCGTTGTAACATCAAATCGATTTCACTACTCGGCAATGTTATGCATTTTCAACAGGGCTACAGCCAGGGAGACGCCGAAATTTTACTCTACAACGAAAATAATGAGCTGACCGAATGTGGCGCCTGTAACGCCTATATCGTCAAGGATGGCGTTGTGGCCACCCCACCACTCGATAACCAGATACTGCCGGGAATAACCCGCCAGCTGTTACTCGGGGTGCTTCGCGCCGAAGGCAGTATCCCGGTCGAAGAACGGATCATCACGATGGATGAAGTTTGGGACGCCGACGAAGTCTGGATTTCCAGTTCGAGCAAGGAAGTCGTCCCGGTGGTCAAGCTCGACGGAAAACCGGTAGGTGATGGCAAGCCCGGTCCGGTCTGGGAAAAAGCAGCAAAATTGTACTCGGCGGGTAAATACGACTTTTAAACAAGATAGTCGTCACCCCGCTCTTGACCCGGAATCTTGTGAAGGTGGCGCATAAAAGATTCCGATACGTCGGACCGCCGCTTACGCTGGGTCGATAGTTACTATTTGTAAATCGCCCGGTCGGTCACAACCATATCGACGCGTACATCCCATTCCTCGGGAACAATTCGGTCAACTTTCTGAATCTCATGGGCGACTCCGATCAGGACCGGCTTGCCGTGCTCGGGATTCTTGCGAAAAGCAAAACTGCGGTCATAGAAACCACCGCCCATACCGATACGATTTCGGTTGCTGTCAAACACGACCAGTGGTGCCAGTACCAGATCCAGCGCACCGGGTGACAGCATTTCACTGTCGTTGACATCGGGTTCGGGCAATCGGAACTTGTTGATCCTCATTTTTTGACCTTGGAAGTATGGCGCAAACCTTAGCGCCTGTTGATCAAGATTCGGCAGATAGACTTCCTTGCCCAGGGCCAGGGCATGGTCCATGACCGGATTTAAGCCGATTTCCCCGTTAACCGCGCAGTAAGCCGCTATCCGGTCGGCCTGCTGATATTCGGGCAGCGCCACAACAAGGTCAGCAAGGTTCTGTGCCGCCCGCTCAAGGCTCACCGTGTCGAGATCCGCTCGCAATTTACGATAATGCTGTCTCAATTCATCCTGACTGGCCACGGTCTATCCCCGTTAAATGACAGTCGCGCATGATACTGTCATTCAACCAGGCTGAGTAGCCATTCCTTGAACGCGCGCACCGCCGGATTTTTTAAATGCGACTCCGGGCAGACAACGTAGTAGCAGAACTCGTTTTCCAGGATCACGTCAAATGGCTTGACCAGTTTACCCGACTCGAGATAATCCTCGACGAATGTGCTCGAACCCAGGGCAATTCCCTGTCCTTCTATCGCAGCCTGAATCAAGACGTTGGTATCGTCGATGATGGTCCCCTTTTCCGCGTTTATATCGTCTAAGCCGGCGAGTTCGAGCCACTCCTGCCAGCAGTCGTAACTGGCATCATGCAGCAGCGTGTAGTAGCGCAGATTATCGATATCAGTCAAAGGCTTGTCGTTGTGCAGGTATGCAGGCGAGCAAACCGGGAAAAAATCCAGTTCCAGCAATTTATCGGCAACCACACCTGGCCAACCGCCTTTACCGTAGGTGACCGCAATATCAATTTCCTCACGCCGAAAGTCGACGGCGGCATTGGCATGATAAAGACAAAGATCGATTTCCGGGTATTGCAACCAGAAATACTTGAGCCGTGGTGACAGCCATTTTGCCGCAAAGGACGGCGCCAGGCGCACGCTGAGCAGGTTCGAGTACTGTTCCCTGGTGAGGCCGCTGATGGCCTGGGACACCCGGTCGAAGGCCTCGATGACTTCCGGCAGCAGTACCTTGCCCTGCTCGGTCAACGCCAGGCGTCGTGGATAACGGTCGAACAGCGAAAAACCCAGGTACTCCTCGATTACCTTGACCTGGTGACTGATGGCCGCCTGCGTGACATTGAGCTCTTTGGCCGCCCCGGTAAAGCTCAGCAAACGACCCGCGGCTTCGAAACATTTGAGACTGTTAAGTGGTGGTAAGCGTCTCGCCATAATTTCAATCTAAACATTACTAAAACTAATCCATACTATAAATAATAATAGCTTGAATCCAGCAGTATCTGATTCGAAAATGGCCCGTTGCTAAATCAGTCCCTGATAACTTTGGCCATTGAGGACAATCACCATGGCAAGACGATCCAATGCCCGCCAGGCAAAAATTGCATTGCGCAAGGCTGCACTTGCCGAGGACCTCAAACCGGTCCATCCCGGGGAATCGGGTGGTCAATACAAGCCGCTCTCGGATACCGATATTGACCAGATCCATGCCACCATCTTTCGCATCCTCGAAGAAGTCGGCTTTGCTGACGCCAATGAACACTGTATCGAAACCTGCAAATCTGTTGGTGCAACCTACGGCGAAGACCAACGCCTGCGTTTTCCACGTGCTGTCGTTGATGATGCACTCAACAAATGCCAACGCGATCTGACGCTCCACGGGCAGGACCCGAAGCATGACCTGCAGCTGAGTGGCTCCAAGGTGCATTTTTCCACCGCCGGTGCGGCGGTCATGATAGCCGATCCCATCAATAACGAGTATCGCGAGTCAACCGCCCAGGATTTGTATGACATGGCCCGTATTGCAGACAAATGCGAGCATATCCACATGTTTCAGCGTACCTGCGTGCTGCGCGACATCACCGACAACCACGACATGGATATCAACACCGCCTACAACGCGGTCATGGGAACCACCAAGCATATCGGCTCAAGCTGGACCGAAGCACACCATCTCGAAGACAGCTTGAAGATGCTGCACCTGGTTGCCGGTAGTGAAGAAAAATGGCGCGAACGCCCCTTCATGAGCATTTCCTGCTGCCACGTCGTGCCTCCGATGAAGTTCACCAACGAGGCGTTGAGCTGTATCAAGGTTGCGGTCGAGGAAGGCATGCCGGTATTGCTACTGTCTGCCGGTCAATCCGGCGCAACCGCTCCAGCCTGCCTCGCCGGCGCAGTTGCCCAGGCCTGGGCCGAATGTCTCGGCGGGCTGGTTTTCGTCAACGCCATCAAACCTGGCGCACCGGCCATCATCGGCACCTGGCCTTTCGTATCGGATCTGCGTACCGGTGCGATGAGCGGTGGTTCGCCCGAACAGGCGATCCTTTCATCGGCCTGCGCGCAAATGGGTAATTATTTCAATCTACCAACCGGTACTGCCTGCGGCATGACTGACTCCAAGTTACCGGATTTCCAGGGAGGCGCGGAAAGAGCCTATACCCTCGCCTGTGCCGCGACTTCGGGCGCCAATATTATTTATGAATCGGCCGGCATGTACGCGAGCCTGCTCGCTGCCTGCCCCGAGTCAATGATAATCGACAACGATATACTCGGTGCCGCGTTGCGGATTACGCGCGGTATCGAGGTGAACGAGCAGACTTTAAGTTTTGAAGACCTCAAAGATGTTTGTCTCGGCAACAAGGGACACTATCTCGGTTCGGGCCAAACCCTGGAGGTTATGCAAACCGAGTATATTTATCCGGAACTCGGTGACCGCCTGAGTCCCAACGAATGGGTTGAACAGGGGAAGCCCGTGCTGCTCGACAAGGCGATCGCACGTAAAAATGAAATCCTCGATAACTATTTCCCTTCCCATGTCAGCGACGAAGTCGATCAGCAGATTCGAGCGCAGTTTAATATTTTCCTGTCGCGGGAAGTCTTTGGCCGCAGTGCCTGAGTTTTTTTGATCTAATACCAAGGATTTAGCAGATGAAAGAACATGCCAGAGTCGTCATTATCGGAGGTGGTTCACTCGGAGTGAACCTGCTATACCATCTGACCCGTGAGGGCTGGACCGACGTGGTGCTGGTCGAGAAAGGCGAGTTGACCAGTGGCTCGACCTGGCACGCGGCCGGGCTCTGCTCAAACTTCATTGGCAATCACACGGTTGCCCAGATTCATAACTACACGATCAAGCTCTACAACGAAATCCTGCCCGAGGAAACCGGTGAGAAATCCAGCTTTCACCAAACCGGAAGTATCCGCCAGGGATTTACCCGGGTCGAGGAAGAATGGTTTAAAAATCTTGAAAGCCGCGCCAAAAACATCGGCTTTGAATTCAACATCGTAACCAAAGAAGAAGCCCGGAAGCTTAATCCTTTCATGAACTTCGACAAGGCCCGGGTCATCGCCAGTACCCCGAATGATGGTCACGTGGATCCCACTTCGGTGGTCATGCCGTTGTCCAAACTGGCGCGCGACAAGGGTGCCGAGATCTATCGGTTTACCCGCGTTACCGAGATCAACGAGCTGCGTTCCGGTGAATGGGAGGTTGTTACCGACAAGGGCAAAATCGTGGCAGAGCACGTGGTCAATGCGGCCGGCTGTTTCGCTCGTGAAATCGGTGCGATGGTGGGTATCAACGTGCCGTTGATCAATCTCGAACATCAGTACCTGGTTACCGAAAAACACCCCGATATCGAGGCACTGGGCTGGGAATTGCCAGTGTGTCGTGATTCCTATAGCTCCGCCTACATCCGCCAGGAGGGGCTCGGCTTCCTGGTCGGACCTTACGAGATGTGGGGCTCGCGACCGTGGGCGCTCGACGGCATGGACTGGTCTTTCGATCGCGAATTGTTCGAGCCGAACCTGGATGTATTAATGCCATTCCTTGAGCGTTGTTTTGAATTGACTCCTAAATTCGAGGAAGTCGGGGTTAAATCGGTCGTTAATGGGCCGATCACTCACACCCCGGACGATAATATTCTGGCGGGACCCGTCGCCGGTCTGCGCAACTTCTGGAATCTTTGCGGCGCCAGCATCGGCATCGCCCAGGGCGGAATCGGCAAGTACATGGCGCAGTGGTTGAAGTATGGTCAGACCGAAATCAACATGGCATCACTCGATACACGTCGCTTCGGCGACTGGGCCGACAGAAAATACTGCACCATCAAGGCGATCGAGTCATACGAGGCCATGTATGCCGTTGGTGCACCCAACGACAATCGACCCCACGGTCGGCCGATGCGGACCAGCCCACTTTATGCGCGCCTGCTCGAACACGGCGCGGTGCATGGGGCGGCACAGGGATACGAGAAGGCATTGTGGTTTCAGACAGACGCAGTGCGACGCGAATCGCTGAGCTGGTCGCACAGCGAGGCACACGCGGTCGTGGCCGAGGAATGCAGGGCAGTTCAGGAATCAGCGGGTATCATCGACATTTCGGGTTCAGCCAAGTACGAAATCACGGGATCGGATGCCGCGGCGTTCCTGGATCGACTCTCGTGCAATAAACTGCCGCGAGTCGGGCGTATTGGATTAAGCCTGTTTCATTCACCCAACGGCGGCATTATGTGCGAAATGTCGATTACTCGCCTCGACGAAAATCATTTTTACCTGGTGTCGGCGATCGGTTCCGAAAACAAGGACCTGCACTGGATGCAATCCAACATGGCTGATTTCGATGTCAACATCGCCAACGTCAGCGAGGCAATCTCGTCAATGCTGATCACCGGACCCAACTCGCGCGAAATCCTGCAACAGATGACCGAGGAAGATTTGTCGAATGCTGCCTTCCCGTGGCTGTGTGCACGCAATATCCAGATCGACAGCGCCATGGTACGCATGCTGAGGGTCTCTTACGCGGGTGAACTGGGATACGAGTTGCACATGCCCTCTTACCAGTTACTGTCGATTTACGATTCGATGTGGCGCAAGGCGGAACCAATTGGTATTCGGAACTTTGGCGGTTACGCCTTCAACTCGATGCGCATGGAGAAAATGTATCGCGCTTATGGTAACGAATTTACCGAGGAGATCAGCGGCTTCGAGGCTGGTATGGACCGCTTCATCGACACCAGTCGTGATTTTATCGGCTGTGAAAATCTGAAACAGCGACAGCAGGATGGTTACGCGATTGAACTGGCATACCTCGTCTTCGATGACCAGGTTCCCTGCGAGTGTTATGGTAATGAGGCGGTTTATCACAACGGGGTACTGATTGGGCTGACCACCGGGGGCGCCTATGGCCATCGTGTCGGTAAAAGTCTCGCCTTTGCATACCTGAAACCCGAACTGATCAGCGCCGGGCTCGAGGTGACGGTTGACACGTCGATCGGAAGTCGCAGCGCTCATATCGCCATGGATGCGGCTTACGACCCGGCTAATGAATTGCTGCGGGCCTAGTCTCTGCGATAAGATGGCTGGCCGGTAAAACCTGTTGAAACGGGAGATTGCGATGAAAACTGTTAATTTTACCCGCATGGAAGATGGCACCCGCGAAGAGTACCAGTTCCTGGACCGGATGGAAGACGAGTACAAAGCAGGGCTTCCCGAGCGCATCATGGATAGTTTGCGCAAGCTCGAACACAGTTTCTCGGGTTACAAGATCAATCGCCTGCAGCACAGCCTGCAGGGCGCAACCCGGGCATTTCGTGCTAGCGAGTCGGACGAAATGATTATCGCGGTGTTGCTGCATGACATTGGTGACGATCTCGCCCCCTACTCACACAGCGAAATGGCCGCGGCGATACTGCGCCCGTTCGTATCCGAGAAAATCTACTGGATTGTCAAGCATCACGGTGTTTTTCAAATGTATTATTACGCACATCACTGCGGTGGCGAACGCAATGCCCGTGAAATGTTCAAGGACAATCCCTGGTACCAGGCCGCGATCGATTTTTGTCATAACTACGACCAGAACTGCTTTGACCCAGACTATGACACGGAGCCTCTCGAATTCTTCGAGCCCATCCTGCGCCGGGTTCTGTCAAAACCCAGTCTAGAAGATCCTGAACAGGTTGCCCGGTACGGTAGGGCCAGCTAGCACGCTAATCCAGTGGTTTAACCAGGTCTTAACCGTGGCATTTTTTCCTCGATTACAAACGCGATTCATTATTGCTTTTGCAATCTAGCACTTAAGCTTGACTGTGCTCGCTACCATCGAGTCTAACCAGAACCATCCGAGACACTGACTTTTCACTTTATTCGTCCAACCGGGATTTGCGGCTTTATTCCTGATCGCATTTCGGTAGACTTGGCGCTTCCAGTACGATCGAAAGGCAGATGGCAATTATGCCCGCAAAACTGAGTCATTATGGCAATACGACGGCCGCAACGCCCGCAATCGCTTATCCCGTCGAGCTGATGGAAATTGCCAGCCTGGAAAAATCCCGGCTTGCCTTTGACGAGATTTCACGCTGGCCGGGTTACCAGGCCACGCCGCTGTATCGACTTGATTCGCTTGCCCGTGAGATCAAGGTCAGCGAAATTTTTTACAAGGATGAAGCACAACGTTTCAAGCTGAAAAGTTTCAAGGCATTGGGCGGCGCCTATGCGGTAGCGCGTCAACTGCAAGCCCGAATTTTTGAAGCCACCGGAGAAAACGCAAGCATCGAAGATTTATTGAGCAATACCTACGATTCGATTACCCGTGACATCGTGATTAGTTGTGCGACCGATGGTAACCACGGACGCTCGGTTGCCTGGGGATGTCAAATGTTCGGCTGTCGCTGTGTCATCTATATTCACCGCGACGTTTCCGAGGGACGCAAACAGGCGATTGAAGATCTTGGTGCCGAAGTTATCCGCATCACCGGTAATTATGATGACTCGATCAAACAGGCAGACCGGGAGGCGCGCACACACGGTCGAATCATCGTCTCAGATACCAGCTATCCGGGCTACACGGATATCCCGCGGGATGTAGCCCTTGGATATACCGTTATGCTTGCTGAAGCCGTTGACCAGATGCAGGACATCATTCCGACTCATGTTTTTATCCAGGGCGGCGTCGGTGGCCTGGCGGCAGCCGAGTGTGCCTATTTCTGGGAACTATGGGGCGAGCGGCGTCCACGATTTATCGTGGTTGAACCGGAACAGGCCAACTGTCTGCAGCAGTCAGCGCAAGCTGGTCATCCGGTAACCGTTGCAGGAGACCTCGATACCCTGATGGCCGGGCTTGCCTGTGGCGAAGTGTCGTTGCTAGCCTGGGAGATACTCAGGCCTGGCGCCAACGATTTCATGACCCTGAGTGAAGATGCCATTGTTCCCTGCATGCGCCTGCTGGCGCGGGGCAATCCTGAAATCGAAGCCGGTGAATCCGCAGTTGCGGGTATCGCGGCACTTATCGCGGCACGCGATGACGAGGCAATGTCAAACACTTTGGGTCTCGATGCATCCAGCCGGATTTTTATTATCGGTACCGAGGGAGCGACTGACCCGGAACTCTACCAGAAACTGGTGGCAGCCTGATCATGACCGATGCCCCCGAACGCGGATTCGCCATGAGTGAGTTCGAGGTCAGAACCGAACGTGCGCAACAATTGATGCGTGACGAAAAAATCGATGTCATGTTGCTGACAACCGAGCCCCATGTGCGCTATTTCAGCGGCTTCCTGACCCAGTTCTGGCAGAGTCCGACCCGCCCCTGGTTTTTACTGTTACCCCTGTCTGGCAAGCCAATTGCCGTCATTCCTTCGATCGGTGTCGCTGGAATGCAGCAGTGCTGGATCGACGATATTCGCAGCTGGTCTTCGCCACAGCCGCAGGATGATGGTATCTCGTTGCTGCTGGCGGCGATTCGTGAGATACCCCGGCGCTTCGGTCGTTTGGCTATGACCCTCGGTACCGAGAGTTACCTGCGTATGCCCGCCCGCGATTATCGCCATCTCGAAACCGAGTTGACAGAATTCGAACTGGCCGATTGTGCCGACCTGATGCTCAGGCTTTGCAGCGTCAAGTCATCTGCCGAGATAGCCAAGATAAGGTACGTCTGCGAACTCGCCTCGGACAGCTTCAATGCACTGCCCGAATTCGCCCGTATGGGTCAGAGCGAACGCGACATACTGCGTGCGATGCGGATCGATTTGCTCTCCCGTGGGGCCGATCATACGCCCTACATCGTCTCTGCATCTGGCCAGGGTGGTTATGGCGATATCATTATGGGACCCAGTGACCGCGTACTCGAAGATGGGGACGTGTTAATCATCGATACCGGCACTATATACGACGGCTATTACTGCGACTTCGACCGCAACTTCGGTTTCGGCCATGCGTCGGAGCAAAGCCTGCGAGCCTATGAAACCGTTTACCGCAGTACCGATGCCGGCCTCGCAACCGCCAGGCCCGGTGCCACGACCACCGACATCTGGCAGGCAATGTGGTCGGTGCTGGAGCGCGGTGGCGCGCAAGGTAATGATGATATTGGCCGCATGGGCCATGGGCTGGGCGCTCAGTTGACCGAGTGGCCGTCAATCACGGCAACCGACCAGACTCCGCTGGTGCCGGGCATGGTGATAACGCTCGAGCCAGGCATGGAATTTGAACCGGGAAAACTGATGGTGCACGAAGAAAATATTTTAATTACTGAATCAGGTGCCGAACTCCTTAGCAAGCGCGCGGCCGCCGAAATGCCGATCATCGATTAACACGGTACCCGATATGAAACAGTTCCTGGTCAACTTGAGCACGCAGAACCGCTACTGGGTCGGGCTGATCCTGATCGGCATCGCCCTCGAAGGTGTCGCACTCTACTACCAGTATGTGCTGGACGAATGGCCCTGCGTGCTGTGCATTCATATCCGCATCTGGGTGGCTGCATTTGTTTTACTTGCGCTGATCGCAATTTTCTTCACGCGCTCTATTACTATTATGCGTATTGCGCATGGACTAAATGCCGGGATCATGGCCGGATTTCTCGAGCGCAGCTGGCGGGTTCTTGCGGTCGAGCGCGGATGGATTTTTGGCGACTGCGACATAAACCTCGGTATGCCCGAGTGGTTCGCACTGGATAAGTGGATTCCGACCCTATTTGAAGTACAAACTGCCTGCGGTTATACCCCGCTGATAATATTTGGAATTACCATGGCCGAAATGCTGGTCGTAATTTCGGTGCTTATGCTGATAATGAGCGCAGCAGTTTTCGTTGCCAGTTGGTTCGATTAGCCGCGATCGAACCAGCAGTGTCTAAAGCCTTCTCTATAATGACCTCAACAAAATGCAAGTGAAACTGTCCATGATAACAACCATAAGCAAAGCTTTTTCAGAGACTTTCTTGGCCACTCTGCAGACTGGTATAAGCAGTTCATCATCGCTTTCCTGATTATTAATCCAATCGTATTTGCGATCAGCCCCTTCGTTGCGGGATGGCTACTCATCCTTGAATTCATTTTTACACTTGCGATGGCACTTAAATGCTATCCGTTACAGCCGGGTGGACTGCTCGCAATCGAAGCCATCGTAATGGGCATGTCCAGCCCGGAAGCCGTTTACCAGGAAACCATCGCTAATTTTGAGGTCATTCTATTGTTGATGTTCATGGTTGCCGGTATTTATTTTATGCGCGACCTGCTGCTGTACACTTTTACCAAGATCCTGCTTTCGATCAAATCCAAGGCATTGTTGTCTTTCCTGTTCAGTATTACCGCAGCCGTCCTGAGTGCCTTCCTCGATGCGTTAACCGTAACCGCGGTATTGATTTCGGTCGCGATCGGTTTTTACTCGGTATATCACCGCGTAGCATCGGGCAAACAGTTCCATCAGGCGGAGCACGATCACAGTACTGATGCCGAAGTTATCCACGATCGGCGTGCCGAGCTCAGGCAATTCCGTTCGTTTCTGCGTAGCCTGATCATGCACGGCGCGGTCGGCACCGCACTGGGCGGTGTATGCACACTCGTCGGTGAGCCGCAAAACCTGTTGATCGCCGAACGCGCCGGCTGGAATTTCATGGAATTTTTCTGGCGCATGGCGCCGATTACGATGCCGGTTCTGGTCGCCGGACTGATTACCAGCGTGGTACTGGAAAAAACCAGGTGGTTTTCGTACGGGGCAACGTTGCCCGAGTCGGTCGCCGCGACCCTGTCCGCTTACGATGCCGAACAGGATGCCAATCGTAATCACCGGGCGAAGGCAACCCTGGTCATCCAGGCCGTCGTCGGCATCATCCTGGTCTTTTCCCTCGCCTTCCACGTGGCATCTGTAGGACTGGTGGGCTTGATGGTAATCGTGCTGTTAACTTCCTTTAACGGTATCGTCGAGGAGCATCAGATTGGCCACGCATTCGAGGAATGCTTTACCCTTCACCGCACTGCTGGTGGTATTTTTTGCGATCGTCGCCGTCATCCATGAGCAGCATTTGTTCTCGCCGGTCATCGAGCAGGTACTGGCAATGGATCGAGATCTGCAACCGATCATGTTCTTTATCGCCAACGGCGTACTATCGATGATATCCGATAATGTTTTCGTGGCCACTGTTTACATTAACGAAGTTTCCGCGGCCTTCAAGGCAGGCACCATCGATCGTGAGCAGTTCGATGTTCTTGCGATTGCGATTAACACCGGCACCAACCTGCCGAGTGTCGCCACGCCCAATGGGCAGGCCGCGTTTTTGTTCCTGTTAACCTCGGCCCTGGCCCCCCTGATTCGCCTTTCCTACGTCAATATGCTGTGGATGGCCCTGCCCTACACCATCGTCCTTAGCATAGTCGGCATGATCGCGATCGCGACTGCGTTTTAGCTGGCATAGCGTTCTATTATTCCGGGCTCGTTCAGCTCGAGCCATTGCAGCGCGATAATGGTCGCGGAAGACCGGATTTTACCGTCGCACACCCAGCTGAAAGCCTGTGCAGAATCAATAACCATGACCCGAATGTCTTCATGTTCATGTGGAAGCCCGTGGATACCACCGACGCCTTCGCTATCGACGATCCCGCAGAAAAGACTGCAATGTTCGGTGGTACCGCCGGGACTGACGTAATAGTGGCTGATTGCTTCCAGTTCTCTGATGTGGCAACCCGCTTCCTCGTCGCATTCACGGATCGCAACATCCAGTGCAGACTCTTCCGTTTCGATAACTCCGGCAACGCATTCGATGAGCCAGGGTCCATCGGTATCGCCTATCGCACCGGCCCTGAACTGTTCTATCAGTACCACCTTTTCGCGAACGGGGTCGTAGGGCAGCACCGCAACCACGGTGCCACGTTCAAAAATTTCACGCGTGAATACCGGGCTGAACCCGCCACCAAATAGCTCATGAGAGATGCTGTACTCGTCCAGCTTGAAGTACTTTTCAAATAGCGTGACGTGTTGTTCTAGCTTCCACTTGTATTTCACGCCGGCATCGATCCTATCAGTTTTTCAACCTGGACCAGATCCTCTTCGGTGTCGATTCCCGGACCAGGCTCGGCACGCGCAATTTCGGTATGGATCGCGTAGCCGTTGCAAAGCGCGCGCAGTTGTTCCAGCGATTCGGCAATTTCCAGATCGCTGGGATCGAGTTCACTGAAGATTTTGATGAAATCGACCCGGTAAGCATAAATTCCGATATGCCCCAGGTATTGCCGAACTTCCCCATTTCGATCAAACGGGATAACGGAACGGCTGAAATAAAGCGCATGGCCGTGACGATCGTGCACCAGCTTGACCAGATTTGGATCCTGTGCATGCTTCAGGTCCACGATCTTATGCAAGGTTGCCATCGCACAGTCGCTCGATGACAGATTGCTGGCAACCTGGTTGATGTTTACGGCAGGCATTAGGGGCTCGTCGCCCTGCAGGTTGACAACGATGCTGTCCGCGGCCCAACCCAGCTTCTGTGTCACTTCCAGAATGCGATCGGTACCGCTGCAGTGGGCAGTATCTGTCATGCAGGCGTAACCACCAAATCCTTCGACGACATCGACTATGCGTTGATCATCGGTTGCGACCACGACCTCGGTCGCGTTCGCCTGCTGCGCTGTGGCATAAACCCATTCAATCATTGGTTTGCCGTGAATGGTTCGCAGGGATTTACCTGGCAGACGCGACGACGCAAAGCGTGCCGGTATCACGATACGAAAATCGATGGCCATTACACTATCGTAACGCCTCGACCTCTTCACTACTGAGTTCACGTGCTTCTTCAGGCAACATCACCGGAATCCCGTCGCGGATTGGATAGGCAAGTCGCGAGGCGCGCGAAATCAGTTCCTGTCGTTTTTTATCATAAATCAGTGGCCCCTTGGTGACCGGATCGACCAGTATATCCAGTAAATGTTTATCCACGATGACGACTCTCCAGTAATTGCATAATCTGACTGCTCAATTCCTCGCTAAACTCGATATGGAGTGGAACTACCCACAGATTCTCGCGCGCGATTGCTTTCAATTTTACCGCATCTTTATGCGTGACCAGTATCGGCAGTTCAGGTTTCAAATTCAAATCCTGTACATTGAACTCGTAATGATCCGGATACTCGTGCTCGATGACATCGATACCCATCTGCGCCAGGCTGGCGAAAAATATTTCAGGAAAACCGATACCGGCCAACGCGTGTACCTGCCGGCCCATGAATTCGCTGATATGCCGGGTCCTCTCGGGTTCCACCAGGTTCCAGACCTCCCCCAGCGACTCGATAACCTGGCCACTATCCCGGCTGATGGTGAGGTCAACACGCTTCAGGCGGCTACGTGGTTCACGCAACGGCCCTGCCGGCAGCAGTAATCCGTTACCCAGCGACAGATCCCGGCAAACCGCGACCTCGATATCGCGCTTCATCGCGTAGTGCTGGAGACCATCATCCGAAAGTAGGATATCGGTATCGGGAAAGCGCTCGAGTATCTGCGTCGCGGCCTCAACCCTGCGGGCACCAACCCCGATTGGGCAGCGACAAACCTCCGACATCATGTTGGCTTCGTCACCGTAAGCACTGCGGGTAATGCCGTCCTGTAAGATTTGTACGCTTTTTTCGTTACCACTCTTGTAACCCCGGGTAATGATCGCGGGTTGATACCCCTTTTCCTTTAACAACCGGTAAAGCGCGACCACGATTGGCGTTTTACCGTTTCCACCGAGCGTGATATTACCGACAACAATCGTGGTAACAGGCAGTTTCGTAGACCTTAACAGGCGCAGGCGATACCCTAATCGGCGCAGGTTGACAGAGAGATAAAAGATCAGGGAAAGCGGCATCAATAGCAGGGATAGCGGATTAATCGACCAAAGCCACCAACCCTGTCTGCGCTGGGTCGACATACTGATCCAGTGCTGCATCACGGACTTGTCGAGAACCGAAGAACGGATTATTTTCGGTCGCGTGCTGGGTTGCAACTCGCCATCCTTGGTGTCTCGAAATTGCATCGAATGCAATTTTGAGTAAACGCCACCGGCTTCGAGCAATTCGGCATGCGTACCCTGCTCCACTATTTTCCCCTGATCCATAACCACGATATGGTCAGCGTGCTCGATCGTCGATAGTCGATGGGCGATAACCAGCGTGGTCCGGTTTTGCATCAAGTGCTCCATCGCGTGCTGTATATAACGTTCTGATTCAGTATCGAGTGCCGAGGTCGCCTCATCCAGAATCAGAATGGGTGCATTCTTCAGCAATGCACGCGCAATCGCTATGCGTTGTCGCTGGCCCCCGGATAACAGCACCCCACGCTCGCCAACCTCGGTATCCAGCTGGTCCGGCATTTCCGAAATAAACTCCCAGGCGTGGGCCTGTTTTGCTGCTTCAATAATCTGGGCTTCGTCTACCTGGTTGCTAATACCGTAAGCGATATTGTTACGGATGGTGTCATTAAATAACCTGACGTCCTGACCGACATAGGCAATCTGACGTCTTAAATCAGAGATGCGGTAGTGATCGAGTCGCTCCCCGTCCAGGGATACCTCGCCACTGTCATATTCATAAAGACGCGGGATAAGATTAACCAGGCTGGACTTTCCGCTGCCTGAACGACCCACGATTGCGACGGTTTGTTCGGGTTTTACCTCGAAACTGATTTCATCAAGCACGCGCTGATCGCTGCGTCGATAGCAAAGCGCGACATTATCAAACCGGATACGACCCTCGGCACGGTCCAGTTCCAGTTCACCCTGGTTATGTTCGCTCGCAAGCGATGTAAATTCGAACACGCTCTCGCCCGCGGCGATGCCTTTTTGAATACTGGCGTTGATTGAAGACAGGACTCGCATCGGTGCCAACAGCATGGTCATCGCAAAAATAAAAGAAACGAAATCTCCGGGACTGATAATGTTGCGCATCGAAACTGAAGTCGCAAAGGCGACAATAGCCGCGAACGCAACGGCAACTACCAACTGGATGAGCGGCATACTAAATGATTGCGCTATCGACATTTTCAAATGTAAATTCAGGTTGTTCTTGTTAACTTTATGGAATTTGTTGCGCTCGAATTCGTCACCACCAAAAATTTTAACAATGCGGTTCGAATCGACTACTTCCTGGGCCACCTGGGTAACGCCACCCATCGATTGCTGGATGCGTTTGCTAATGCTGCGAAAGCGACCCGAAATTCGAACCACGATCAGAAACACGATCGGACCAGCTATCAGGAATATGGCGGTCAGCTGCCAGTTCAACCAGACCATGTAACCAAGCAACACAATAATTCGCAGGCTATCCTGGATGAATACCGTCAACGAGCTTGAAACCGATTTGGCAACCTGCTCGACGTCATAAGAAAAGCGCGTGACAATGGCGGCCGTCGAGGATTGATCGTACTCGTCGCTGGTCAGGGTTAATAGTTTCTCAAACATCATTTTACGAAGACTATTAATGACATTGCGCCCGATGTAATCCATGCAATAGCTGCGCATGAATATTGCCACCATCCTGACGATAAATATCAGTATTATCGCTACCGGTATCAGCTTTATAATCGTCGGATCGCGGTCAATAAAGCCGTCATCCATTAACGGTTTCATCAGGTAAGCGAAAGCAGCGTCCGAGGCGGCGAAAATGATCATGCCGATCACAGCCAGCAGAAAGTACCCCTTATGCTCGAATGCCAGCGATAATAGCGCCCGATAGGCTTTGGCGCCGGTTAAATTAGCTTCGATCGGTTGCACTAAGTTGCTCTCTGAAATTTCACGCCATCAATTACTCGAGCGGACGTGTAGTAGCGATCGAAACCTGTGTAAGTCCCAGTCGACTGACAACATCCATCGCGGTTACCAGCGACTGGACCGGGGAATCGGCATCGGACTGGATCACGATTGGCAGCCTGGTGCCGGCCATGGTGCGCTCCAGGGCAGCCTGCAAGGTAGCACTCTTGTTGTTGGTGAGCTCGCGCGAATTGAGGAAGAAGTTTCCTTTGGCATCAATCATCAGGTTTAATTTTTGTGGTGGCGCGGAGACCTGGTCCTGGTTTGCTTCGGGCAGATTGATTTTCAACTGCGACGTGGTATCGAAAGTCGTCGACACCATGAAAAATATCAACAGTAAAAACACGACATCGATCAAGGGTGTCAAATTAATATCGACGTCCTCTTCGGCATTTCCGCTGTGGAAGTTCATCGATCAGGCCAGTTTCTTGCGATCGCCATGCAGAAAATCGACCAGCTTCATCGCTTCCTGCTCCATTGCCACCACCAATCCGTCTATTTTACGTTTCAGGTGACGATGAAATATGAGACTAGGAATTGCAACGGTCAATCCAGCAGCCGTGGTAATCAGCGCCTCGGATATCCCACCGGCCAGCTGCCCTGGATCACCGACACCTATAACGGTTATCGCGGTGAAAACACGAATCATCCCGATGACCGTTCCCAACAGGCCCAGTAAGGGCGTTATCGTAGAAATCGTTCCCAGGGTATTCATGAATCTCTCCATTTCGTGCACCACGTGGCGGCCGTTTTCTTCGATGCTTTCGCGAATCAGGTCACGCGACAGGTGCCTGTTGATCAATCCAGCCGCCAGCACCCTGCCAAGCGGGGAACCGTTTTCGATTTCAGTTATATGCTTTTCGGTTAACGCATCGCTACTCAGCAGGTTCCAGATGCCGGTCAGCAGCTTTTCTGGAATCACTTTTGTTTGGCGCAGGGTCCATAGCCTCTCGATAATGATGGCCGCGGCAACTACCGAGCACAACAGTATCGGAATCATCAGCCAGCCTCCTGCCTGAACCAGTTCGAACACGCTTTATTCCTCAGAAATTAATGCCGCACATCATACTGTGACAAGCGACTTTTTACCATCGCTGCCAGATGCGCCGCACGGGGTTACGCATGGTTTTAACCTTGAGATCTCCGTCGCTGCTTTGGAGCCTGATCGCCCCGTCTTTATCACTACGATACTGTCTCGAACCAATGGCTTCATAGCGTGACACGACCTCGTTCGCCGGAAATCCCCATCGATTGTTTCTTGACTGCGTAAAAACCACATGTTCAGGCCTCACCCGGTCCAGAAACGGCTGGCTAGATGACGTATTGCTACCGTGGTGAGGTGCCACCAGCACGTCAGCTTCGAGGGCTGCACCATACTTTAGCAGCAACTCGGATTCTTTCACGGTTTCTATATCTCCGGGTATCAGGACACGATGGTCGCCATTTACCCGGAGGACGCAGGAACGATTGTTACTGCCTGAATCAACCTTCGGGTCACCTGCGACCAGGAAACTGAAATCCACACCGTCCCAGCGCCAGTCAGGGTATTCATGACATGAACGCACGCTTTGCTGCAACTTGAATCTGGCCTTAAGTTCTTCAGGCGTACCGGATAAAAGACTCGGGGGATGGTAAGCATCACGCAGGGAATGCATCCCGCCACTGTGATCCTGGTCAACATGGCTGATAACCAGCAGATCGGGATTTCGAATTCCATGCCGCAACATAAATGGCATCAGCGCCCAATCGACCGGATTCCGACTCCCGGTTCTACCGGGACCCAGGTCGTAAACCAAGCTGTGATTACGGGTCCGTAACAATAACGCGGTTCCCATACCAACATCAAATACAACGAGTTCGTAAGCACCATGCTGGAGTCTCGGGTGATGCCAGGCAAACCCTGCAACGAGGCTCAACAAAGCGACTCCACGAACCCCGGTGCTTCGCGGCATTAGCAGGATGAGCACCGCGATCAAGGCCATCAGTATCAACACTGACGGGTAGAAAACCGCGTTGGCTTGCAGGCCGGAATCGATCAACCAATTGACATAGCCCAACAACCATCGAAGTAAGCTGTCGGCAATATGAAACAACATGCCGCCCCCGGGCAGGCCCGACATTACGAACAAACAACCGGCCATCACCACCGGTAATACCGTAAAACTGACCACGGGAATTGCGACGATATTAGCCAGCAATCCCGCCGGATATAACTGGCCGAATATAAGGATGCCCAGGGGTGCGAACAAAACGGAAAAACAACACTGCAGGGCCAGTAACTGTTGCCACCAGCGCAGATTACCCGGCAAACGAAAATGGACAAAAGCGATCACCAGTAATGCACAAAAACTCAACCAAAAGGCAGTTGAGCCAATACTCCGGGGATCAACGATGATTATCACCATTAGCGCCAGCGCGATCGATTGCGACAGATTGATCCGGTTGCGGATCAGCAGTGCAATCCCGAGCGCCGCGAACATGATTAATGCGCGCGTCGTGGGCAGACTGAACCCGGCCAGAGCCGCGTAACTCGTGGCTGCAACAATCGCTATTAGCCAGGCCGCCTGTGCACGATTGAGGCCACACCGGTAAAGACCCAGGCGCCAGCATTGGCGACCGAGACCGTAGAACAATAGTGACACCGTGCCGATATGGAGACCGGATATGGCGAGTAAATGCGCGATACCACCGGACCGGAGCAGGCGCTGTTGCGTTACTGGTATATCACCCCGGTATCCCAATGCCAGTGCCTTGATCAAACCTCGATGCTCACATCGGCCGCACCTATGATCAATGCCAGCAGCAAGGCTAGTGCGCCAACGGTTTACGCTCCACCAGCCCGCGTCCTCGAGCTTGCGGTTTTTGCTCGATTTACGGATATATCCAGAGACATCGATTCCATTGGCAAATTGCCATGCTTCGAAATCGGAACCGGCGGGATTGATCGTCCCGATCGGTTGTCGCAGCTTCACCTCGAATTCCCAGAGTTCTCCGGCAAGAGGCAACCGCTCATCCTGATACCAGTTGAGACGGGCATGGCGCGGCAGTGATCCTGCATAATGCTCGATTTCAATAATGTTCAGGGACAGGCTGATACGCCCCTGTTTCAACTGGGGAATATCGGCAATGATTCCGCGCATCAGCGTAATACGATTGTCGAAGCTGCCATCAAGCCGGTGTTCAAGATGATGATGAAACGCGGCGCTACTCCAGAGATAGGCAGCGCTTAGTAACAGAATGAATCGATAGGCCGGGCAACAGTAGAAAAACAGCAGCAGGATCGGTACCAAAGCCGACCAGTATTGATCTGGAAGTTCGTTGCCATAATAAGCGACGAGCGAACCAAGCACGATCGCAAGTGCGTGTTGAGGCATGCTTTCCCTGCCCTGTTTCCCTGTTGTGTGGCCCAACACTTTGCAGAATATTCAATTAGTACCGATAATACAATAATCATGGCAAGGAAGTTTTTACGAAAGTTTTTGCCGCATCCTGACGTTGTCACCAAAAATCGCTGGATCAAGTTACTTGGCCCACGATTGCAGGACCCGTCTTTGTGGCATATCAACCGGCGATCTTGCTCGTTAGCGGTCGCGCTGGGTATATTCTGTGCCTTTATCCCGATCCCGTTTCAAATGGTTATCGCGGCCGCGCTGGCAATCTGGATCAGGGCTAATATCCTGCTCACGGTGCCGATGGTCTGGATCAGCAACCCGTTCACGATGGGACCCATGTATTATTTCTGTTACCTTGTCGGTGCTGAAATGCTGGGACTGGAGCCGCAAAGGTTTAACTTCGAACCAAGTTTCGAATGGCTGGTCACCCGCCTGGCGGCTATCTGGCAACCTTTCCTGCTCGGTTGTTTTCTGGTGGGCACGATCACCGCGCTGGCAGCTTTCGTGCTGGTTCGCATCCTGTGGCATTTGCACATCCTGAGACACATCCAGATCCGGGCCAGGCGCCTCCATAATCGTCGCCGGCGCATGCGTAAAAATACGTGAATCTGCCCTGGATAGTACTGGTCACTGCTATCAGCGTAATCCTGGGCACCTGGTTATGTTTCTGGATTATAACTAAAGCACACGAAATCGGCTCTCCAACCTGGGTCTTCGAGAATATTTTGTGTCCCGTGATTCGCATCATGGTTCTGTTTATTATTGTCAGCCAGATTTACCCCGCGATCGACGCCAATGCCGCGCGCACAGGTTTCTGGTCTATTCTTTTCCAACAACAACAATTTAACCATTTGATCAACATTTTGTTTTTTGCGGGATTGTTACTGTCATTCATACCGGTATTGAGTCATCCGGTGTTTGCATTGCCGATTCAGAGCTTACTCACCATAGCCCTGGTATTTCACTGGCAATATGCGGATTCAATCGTATCGCTGCACCTGTTTCCATCGATGGCAACCATCCTGAAAATCATCGTTTACATGATGCTCGCATATTATGTGACAGGTGAATTGAGCCGTTATATTTCGCGTGCGCTTGATACCAGGTTCGCAGTCACCGGCAGTATTCGCCTAGTTTCCGAGGCCATCTACCTGGTGTTGCAGATACCCGTGATGCTGGTTTACAGCAGTTTTCTGAGACTACAGCTCCCCTGACCCGTCCGGGATGGACCGCGTTTTCAGGTTTCGGGTGTAAGGACACCGTCTTGCATATGTGAGCGATACTGCATCCGTTCAGCGATTGCGAGGTCATGGGTTACCACCACCAGCGCGGTATTCGTTTCCTGGTTTAAAACAAGCATCAACTCGAGCATCTGGGCGGCTGTATGCTGATCAAGATTCCCGGTTGGTTCATCGGCGAGCAGGCAATCCGGTCGGGTTACCAATGCCCGCGCCAGGGCAACGCGCTGGCGTTCACCGCCCGACAGCTCGCCTGGTTTATGGTCGGCGCGCTGTTCGAGCCCTACCTTGATAAGCCAGTCCTGCGCCTCTGTGAGCGCCGAAGGCAAAGGGATCCGACGTATCAGTAATGGCATCGCGATGTTTTCGACGGCGCTGAATTCGGGTAGCAGGTGATGAAACTGGTAAATAAATCCGAGGTGCCGATTGCGTAACTTGCCTAGGTTGGCCTCCGACAATTTCGACAGGCGGGTATCGAGGATACTGATCTCCCCGCTACTTACATGATCGAGACCTCCCAGCAAGTGCATCAGTGTTGATTTACCCGCGCCCGATGCGCCGAGGATAGCGTGGCTCTCCCCTGCGTCAACATTGAAATCGACGCCCTTGAGCACCTCGACATCAAGTTTACCCTGGCGAAATACCTTGTGTACCGCGTTAGCCTCGATCACAGTTGCAGACACTAAGGTTCTCCTCTATTCATAGCTTAGCGCTTCAGCAGGCCTGGTCCTGGATGCTCTGAGTGCCGGATACAGGGTTGCAACAATTGACAATCCAAAAGACAGCAACACTATTTTTATTACATCGCTTTGCTTCATTTCAGAGGGCAGATCGGTAATCGGGTAGACACCCCGCGGTAAGAACTGGGTATGAAAAAACTGCTCCAGTGCGGGCACGATGACATCAATATGCGAGGCGACCACGACCCCGCTGACGAGACCAAGCAAGGTACCGATCAATCCAATCAATGTTCCCTGCACCATAAAAACCCACATGATCGATAACGGCGACATTCCGAGGGTACGCAAGATCGCAATATCTGACTGCTTGTCCGTCACTACCATTACCAGGGTCGATACGATGTTGAACGCTGCCACCGCAACAATCAGCGAGAGAATAATGAACATTACGGTTTTCTCGGTTCTTACTGCCTTGAAATAATTGCTGTGGCGCAGGGTCCAGTCCGAGACCCAGTATTCAAGTCCGATGCTTTGCTTGAGTTCCTGTCGTACCTGCGGCGCCAGGTCGAGATCTTCAAGCTTCAGGCGCAGCCCGCTGACGCCTCCGTCAAGCCGAAACAAGCGACTAGCATCCTGATAATGAATAATCGCGCTACTGCGGTCATACTCGTATACGCCGATCTCGAATATTCCGACAACCTTGAAACGACGCAAGCGCGGCAGGAAACCCAGCGGCGATGAAGTCGCCTGTGGTGTGACCATCGTAACGCGATCACCCGGGACCACGTCCAGCGTATTTGCCAACCCGCTACCGAGTATGATCCCGTACTCTCCTGCCACCAGGTCACCCAGCACACCAAATTTCATGTTGTCGTGAATCTCGGATACGCTGGTTTCGAATTCCGGGTCAATTCCCCGTATCAGCGCGCCGCTGACCGAGGATAGATTCGAGATCATTGCCTCGGCCTCGGTATAGGGAGCGGCGCCAATAACCTCGGGATGCTCGAGCGTCTCCGAGCGCAGGGCATGCCATTCCTGTAGGGGACCCCGGAAACTCGATACCGTGACATGTGAGACCATCCCGAGAATACGCCCGCGCAATTCATTCTCGAAACCGTTCATCACCGACAGCACCACGATCAGGGCCATGACACCGAGCGTGATTCCAAGCATGGAAATCATCGTGATGAACGATATGAAGTGATTGCGACGTTTGGCTCGCGTGTAGCGCAAGCCTACGAAGACTTCGAGCGGCATTTTCATGCGGCGGATTAAACCATGAATAACGGCCTGCCACCACCGCTGCAGCTGCGACATGCTTCACCCTTGTTACCTATCAAAGGCATGCTATAGTTATATACGTTAAATTTGGAGACGATAACATGCGCACAGGACTATATTTGTTACTCCTGGGTTTAGGCTTAATCCTGCAGCCCGCGGCTGCCGGAGACAGGCTGACTATTCCGGGACACGTTCCGGTAACCAGCAAGCAGATGATGCCGAAACGCGGCATTAAAATGGATGATGTACTGAGTGAGTTTGGAGAACCTGACCAGCGCTTTGGCCCGGTTGGCGAACCCCCGATCACAGAATGGGTTTACGGATCCTTCAGGGTTTATTTCGAATATCAGATCGTTTTGCATACCGTCGACCTGAATACTATTATTATGCCAAAATAGAACCGCAGTTAAGTTATTCGGTCCGAAATAAATACAAACAAAAGACGGAAACCGGAATTACCTGATTAAACCAAAGAGAGTGACAATGAATACTCCAAGACTTTTGATTGTTCTAAGCGCGCTGGGTCTCGGCCTTGCGGGTTCAGGCCTGTATGCGGCCGAGGTAAACATAACAGGCGAGGTCGAAAGTATTACCGTCAAACACGGTGAGAATGAAGTAAAGATCATGCGTAACCAGAACCAGAAAAACACGGTAAATCCTGCTTTCGCCAAGACCTCTCGTAAATGTCCTCCGTTTTGTATTCAGCCCGCGAACATCGCAGCCGGCGTCGAAACGATCGCCGAGCTGGAGGTGCTGCAATACCTCAGTCGCAGTAGCGAGGGTGATGACAGTATCCTGGTTATCGATTCGCGTACTCCTGCCTGGGTTGCCAAGGGTACTATCCCCGGGGCAATCAATATTCCGTGGACCAGCCTCAATCCAGCCAAGGGCGCGGATCCGATTTCAATCGGGGAAATCCTCGAGGGAAAATTTAACGCCAGGAACCTCGAAGGTTTATGGGACTTCAGGGACGCTCGAATCCTGGTTATGTTTTGCAACGGGATGTGGTGTGGACAGTCGCCGAATAACATCAAGAACCTGTTGGCTTTCGGTTACCCCGCCCACAAGATCAAGTGGTATCGCGGCGGCATGCAAAACTGGGAAATTCTTGGCTTGACCACCGTAAAACCGATACAGGAATAGTCTTTTTACAGGCATAAGTGCCCTCTCGTCTTCTTGATACTCCAGCGCCTTCAATCGCGCAACCGATTCGCGTTGGCCAGCTCTACGGTAGCAGTCGCAGCCTGCTGCTGAGCGAGCAGATCGCGCAGCATGCGGGCCTGTCGGTTATTGTTTGCTGTGATATGGCCGATGCCGAGCAGCTGGAACAGGAAGTTCGTTTCTTCAGTATCAACCAGCCGAGGATTTATCGTTTTCCGGATCTGGAAACCTTGCCCTACGATCAATTTTCGCCGCACCAGGATATTATTTCCGAGCGGATCCGTTGTCTCGCATCGATCACCGGCGCTGACTCGGGTGTTCTAATCCTCCCGGTCAGTACGCTGTTGCAGAAGATAGCGCCCCCTGATTTCATTCATCAGCGTTCGCTAATTTTGAATCGGGGCGACCGCATAGACCCGATCGCTTTACGCGAGAAACTCAGTCTTTACGGATACCGCTCGGTATCCCAGGTTGAAGAACATGGCGAGTTTAGCGCTCGCGGATCGATCCTTGATTTATATCCCATGGGCAGTGCGCTGCCGTTTCGCATCGATTTTTTCGACGATGAGGTTGAGTCGATTCGCAGTTTCGATGCCGAGACCCAGCGCTCAGTCGAAAAAATCAATGAGATCAAACTGTTACCGGCGCAGGAGTACCCGCTGGATGAAGCTGGCATCAAGCATTTCAGGCTCAGGTTTCGCGAAACCTTTGACGTCGACCCAAACAGCTGCCCGCTATATGTTGATATCTCCGAGGGTATTCCATCGCCCGGTGTCGAGTATTATCTGCCACTGTTTTTCGAGAACCTCGTAAGCCTGTTTGATTATCTACCGGGCAACAGTCGCCTGCTTGTCGACGATGCGGCGATGACATACGCAGCATCATTTATAGAGCAGGTTGAGGAACGCTACGAGTCGAGACGACATAACCTCGAACGACCATTACTCGAACCCGGAGAACTGTTTCTGGACAGCGATGCACTGCAACAGAGATTTCGTGATTTTACATGCCTGTTTTTCACAGCGTTCAAACTGGATCATCTGAATCAATCCAGCGTCAATTGCGATTCCCAGTCGATTCCGCAGCTAACCCTGCAATCCGGCACTGACGAACCAGCGAAAGCATTGCGCGCATTCATATCGAAACCAGAGTTTAAAAAAATACTGTTTAGCGCTGAATCTGCTGGACGACGTGAGTTTTTACATGAAATGCTCCGCCACTACTCGATTCAGATCTATCCCGTAGACAGCTGGGCCGAATTTATGCAGCGCGATGACCACCGCTGTTTCATCATCGCGTCGGCCCTGCAAAATGGCATGACCCTGAAACGGCAGGGTATCGCTGTTATCACCGAGAATCAGCTCTTTGGGGATCGCGCGATGCAGCGCCGGCGTCGCAAATACCGCAAAACCCGCGATGCTGAATCGACCATCCAGAGCCTCAAAGACCTGCAGCTTGGTGCACCGGTGGTCCACGAAGACCACGGCGTCGGACGCTACCAGGGCCTGAAAACACTCACCGTATCGGGGATCGCAACCGAATTCCTTTGTATCGAGTATGCCAACGAAGACAAGCTTTACGTACCGGTCTCTTCACTACACTTGATCAATCGATACGCGGGTGCCAGTGACGATAATGCCCCCTTGCACCGCCTCGGTAGCGATCATTGGCAACGCACGCGCAAAAAAGCGCAGCAGAAAATACACGATATAGCCGTCGAGTTGCTTGATATCCAGGCCAGGCGGGAAGCGATGCGGGGATTTGCCCACCAGATTACGCTCGACGAATATCAACAGTTCGCCAGCGAGTTTCCATTCGAGGAAACGCCTGACCAGGAAACATCGATTGAATCGGTCATCGGGGATATGCAATCACCGCAGCCCATGGATCGTATCGTCTGCGGCGATGTTGGCTTCGGTAAAACCGAGGTTTGTATGCGTGCGGCATTTGTCGCCGCCATTTCCGGTTCACAGGTAGCGGTACTGGTACCAACCACACTGCTGGCGCAGCAGCACTTTCATAATTTTCGTGATCGATTTGCCAACTGGCCAATCCGCATTGCCTGCCTGACGCGTTTTACTGCACAAAAAAGTCTGGTAGATACGCTGCTGCAAATTCAGGCCGGTAAAATCGATATTGTAATCGGCACCCACAAACTCCTGTCAGATACCATCAAGTATCAGAACCTGGGCCTGGTTATTATCGACGAAGAACATCGCTTCGGCGTTCGTCATAAGGAAAAATTGAAAGCGCTGCGAGCCAGCGTCGATTTACTGACAATGACGGCGACCCCGATACCGCGAACCCTGAACATGTCATTATCCGGAATGCGCGACCTGTCAATTATTGCGACACCCCCGATGCAACGTCATGCAATCAAGACCTTCGTATCGCGCTGGAATCCGGACACGATTCTCGAAGGCTGTCAACGTGAGCTCAAGCGCGGCGGGCAAATCTACTTCTTGCACAACGAGATTAAATCCATCGAGAAGACCGCGCATGAACTTCAACAGCTCCTGCCAGAGGCACGCATCGGCATCGTGCACGGACGCATGAAAGAAAAAGAACTCGAAACGGTCATGCTGGATTTTTATCACCATCGATGCAATTTGCTGGTTTGCACTACGATCATTGAAAGCGGAATCGATGTACCCACCGCCAACACGATCTTCATCAACCGTGCCGATAAACTGGGACTCGCCCAGCTACACCAGATTCGAGGTCGGGTAGGACGTTCCCACCACCGGGCCTATGCCTACCTGATCGTACCGCCGGAACCTGCGATGACTGCAGATGCGCGTAAACGTTTGCTGGCAATCGAATCACTGGAAGACCTCGGCGTCGGTTTTACCCTGGCTACCCATGATCTGGAGATTCGCGGGGCGGGTGAAATTCTGGGTGAGGAACAAAGTGGGCAAATTACTGAAATCGGCTTTACCTTGTACTCAGAGCTTCTGGAACGTGCGGTGACCTCGCTAAAATCAGATTTACCCATCGACTTCGACCAACCGATCATGCGTGCTTCAGAGGTTGATTTTCATGTTCCTGCATTGATTCCGGAGACCTATATCCCGGACATTCACAGACGCCTGATCGAATACAAGCGCATCGCTTCCGCGAAAAATGACGATGACCTCAAGGAGATCCAGATGGAACTTATTGATCGTTTCGGTCTGTTTCCGGAACCGCTCAAACAATTGTTCAGAGTCACCCAGATCAAGCTGCAAACCCTGGCCCTGGGCATCGACAAAATAGACGTGGGTGAACAGAATGGAAAGATCGTATTCAGTCGTAAACCAAATATCGACCCAATGAAGATAATCGAGCTGATACAATCTGATCCGCAACAATATCGCTTCGATGGGAAACAAACCTTGCGTATTGTTTGTCAAAATGTTGAACTTGAGCCCAGACTAAATCAGGTTGAAGGCCTGGTCGCAAGGCTGGCTGCAGAATAGTATGAACCGACAATTATTCACCCTAATGGCGCTCCTGGGCCTGCTCCCCGGCTTCGGACCTGCGCAGTCAGCAGACACGGAAATCTTGCCTCTCTACGACGTTGAGTTAGTAATATTCAAAAATATCAAGGCACCAAAGAGCCAGGAATTCATATTACCCGTCGGTTCTCCCAGCAAAGACAAGAAAATTCTCGACCTGTCGTCAGTCCGTAGCATCGCAGCAGCAAACAAGCTGGGCTATGTAATACTTCCGGACCAGCAGTTTCGGTTGACCGAGGCAGTCAAGAAGCTGGTTAAATCATCGCGCTACGAGCTACTATTGCACACCGCGTGGCGTCAACCGGGGCGCGATCGGGAACAGGCATTACCAGTCTGGATCAGGGGTGGACG
Organism: Gammaproteobacteria bacterium; assembly: GCA_029862005.1. Classification (NCBI taxonomy): domain Bacteria; kingdom Pseudomonadati; phylum Pseudomonadota; class Gammaproteobacteria; species Gammaproteobacteria bacterium. Next base: position 67,298 of record JAOTYD010000011.1, read on the forward strand.
AGTTTTCGGCAGCGAATACATGTCGATCGACGATGCAATCGACCTGCAGGAAAATGCTCTCGGCACAAACCTGCAGAAGGCCGACGGCACGACAAACGAGTTTAATGAGCAGACTCTGGAGGCGCTGGAGCTGCAGCAGCTGGAACAGCAGAGTAGCAGGCGTGGCCACGGGCTCTATGAACTCGAGGGCAAGATCACGGTCGCACTATCACGTTACCTGCACCTCTACACCGACCTTGTATTGAGACGCCCGCGCCAGTCAATTGATCCGGTATTGAACAGTTCTGCCCAGGAGCGACCACTGGCTACCTTCTCTACTGATACGCGTATCCTGAACAATCACATTCTCAGGGAACATCGTCGCATGCGCAGTAAAAACCTGCACTATCTCGACAATCCCGAGTTTGGATTGCTGGTTCTGATTACACCCTATGAAGTACCTGAAGATTTCGAAGAAGCGCCGCTGGAAACGGAATCGACAACTGCCGAGTAACCGCTAGTAGCTGCGTTCACGCTTTAATTGATAACCGCCACCCGGGAAGTCGAATGGCGGCGTCCTGCCTACCAGTTCCTCGATCAACGTCAATTCTGCGTCGGTATGGTTGATCACTGGTGCCGGTACGATGAGTTTGCCACTGCTGGCAGCTGCCGGGAGCACGTAGTAGGGCTCATCGTGATGCTTTGTGGCCAGGTCGATGCTGACATCGGGATCAGCGTTGCGACGATTCGGGTTTGTCCGTAACAGGTGCAGAAATAGGACTTTTCGTGATCGGATTCGATGTAAATCCCGGTACCACGGATGCCTATTGTCGCCGTTAATGTCGTGATCTCATGCGGCTTTTCACGTTTGCCAAAAACCGATAAGAGCTTGCCTGAGAAAATACGCATGCCCTCAATGATCGGGGCCTCGCTGCTCCCCAATTCGAGCTGGCTGTTGCTGCGTAAAATGAACGCATCACTGGCGACGACGAATTTGATGCTGCTATTGCTGCCGGTATTGATGCGCGAGTTGGGTCCGATGCGGGTATCGATATCGGCGAGCCTGCCATCGACCATTACCCTGCCCTCCAATTTATATATTGAACGGCCATCAGGTAACTTTTCAGGGACGTCGCCAAGCGCATGGCCGGGCTGAAACAGACTTGCCAGGTTGGAGCCGGCAAAAAGACCCAGGGTAAGGGATCTGATTAAAAATTCTCGCCTTGGATCATCGACATCCTGCTTCATTAAGGCTCCCGGGCATAGCTTAAATCTTACTTTAGTAACTATGTTGCAAAATGCAAATTGAACTCCGCGCCAACTAAAATATAATTGCGGTTGCAACTCGCAGCTAGCCTGACAATAATGGCCGATATCGACCATACGAACCAGGCGCAGACTTGCCAGAATCCATCGCTCACGAGGTACCTAGATCTATGACACGAATTGTCCTGTTGGCGCTAGTTTATGTTTTCACGACGAGCCCGTTGCTTGCGGCAGAAACCCGCTATATCACCGATGAATTCGAAGTCATGATGCGCACTGGTACCAGCACCTCGAACAAGATTATCCGCGTGCTGCCCAGTGGTGAAGCTGTCACCATACTGGAGGAGGACCTGACTTCGGATTACTCTCTGGTCGAAACCAGTGATGGCAAGACCGGTTATGTACTGACACGTCAACTGATGAAAATTCCTTCCGCCAGGCAAAGATTGGCAGAACTTGAAGAGCGCTTCGCAAGACAGAAAGATCGCCTCGATGAACAGGCATCCGAAATCGGCGAACTTAAAAAATCGCTGAATCAGGAGAAATCTGACAATAGCACCCTGACTTCAACCCTGCGCGCTTCGGAGCGCGAGCTATCGGAGGTTCGATCCGCGGCACAGGAAACCCTGAGCATACTCGAGCAAAACAAGCGCCTGCAAACAGTGGTCGATCAGTTGCGGCAGGAAAAAACGGAACTTGTTGACACGGTCGCCGAGTTAAATGACAGTACCCGACTCGACTGGTTCGTGCGCGGCGGAGCGGTTAGCCTGATAGCATTCGTCATTGGCATCGTCGTTACCCGAATTCGCTGGAAGAAACAGGATTCGTGGGGATCTTATTAGCAAGTAACATCGCTTCCGGGTTCGTCACGAACCGGTCAAAGATTGAGGTTACAATCCCAGTGGATTGTTGGCGTCTACGCCGTCCATGAAAGGCTTGCTTCGATCGACATTGGTTACCTGGTAGATCAAGCCCAACCAGGTGCCGATGACCGCGCTTGCGGTGTCCTGCCAGGTGTTTTTTAAATTATTCACCACCAGATGTTCAGGGAATTCCGGTATCGCTGATTGCCGTGCCAGACACTGGTCAACACGCATTTGGTACTCGCGCAGAATCGCGGCGTTAAAATCGCTGAAGTAATTGTCAGGCATCGGCGGATAATGACTGATTGCCCCTCGAATATACAGGTTCACGTCACGTTTGTATTCCTTCAACAGGGATACGGTATCGTATTCGGGATGACCCTGGAAAAACACGGTGCGAAAACCGTCCGGACTGGTTGATAGATGAACACATCCATCGTCTCCGGTAACCAGGATCTTCAGACCACTGGCTTCAAACTGTTGCGGGTAAACAGTGTTCCAGCGGGAATGTGGTACGTCGAATTCCGAATTAATGTCGTCAACCAGTGGATGCGAAACGTTGACGACCTGGTGTCGATAAACGCCCCATTTTTTTCGGCGCTGCTTTTCACGCTTCTGCCCATAACGGAAATCGAGCACCGCATGCGTGGCAAGACAGGAACACAGCGTCGAAGTCACATTTTCATGAGCCCAATCGGCCACTCTGATCAGTTCCTCCCAGAAAACCTCACCCGACAAATCCGCCCCGATAACGTTGGCACCGGTTATTATCAGGGCATCCAGACCCTGCTGTTTAATTTGCTCGAAACTATCGTAGTACCTCGCAATATGATCTCGAGCCGAGTCATCACGCGGAAGTGCGTCAAGCGTAAAAGGATGCACAAAAAACTGGGCGATCGGATTACTTTCGCCGATTAAACGTAAAAATTGACGTTCGGTAGCCGCCAACGCCGCATCGGGCATCATGTTCAACAGTCCGATATGTAATTCACGGATGTCCTGCTGATTGGCGAGACCCGGCGTCAATACCTGCATTCCTTCCTGCTTGAGCTTGGCAAAGGTCGGTAAGTCGTTGTGAGCAACCAGTGGCATTACGCGTCTTCCCCTTGTTGTCTCTCGATGGCCATTTCCAGCATGTCCAGAAAGTCGGTATCGTTTTCCACCTGGTCGACTTCCTCGGATGTCACTGTATACCCCAATTTTGCGATCGCATCGTAGCGTGGAAGACGCGAATGAAACAGGCGCGGGAAAACCCAGCGTGCAAACTCGTCGGGATCAATTTGTGCCACGTACTCGAGCCCGGTCTCCTGGTAGTAGAGCTGCAGATGCTCTTCCAGGAACTCCGGCCGATAGTACAACGGCTTGGGATCCGAAACCGCGCGCTCAATCAGCACTTTCTCCTGCGCGTCATTGGTGACCTGGATATATAGAATCAGGGTGTTATCCACCAGGATATCCATAACACCGGGCTCGTCGAGTTCACAGAGACTCCCACCAACGTCATTAACGAAATGCGGGTAACCGTAAATCTCCTGGGCTTTCTCGACAAAATGGGGGATATCGTACATCGCATCGACCTCGGCCTGGCGATATATCGCCTGTCGTTCAATGAACTCACCCAGTTCTACCCCTCCCAGTTCAGGATTACCGAGCTTACCAACGAAACTCAGGACCGGGCCCAGATCGTTAACCCGGATATTGTTCTTGATGTAAATCCAGTCATTGCGCAAGAGCTCCTTGAGGAACGGGATCCTGATCGCCTGGTGCTTGATCATATCGACAATATGCTCGTCGAGATAACGCGTACCGATACGGTAATCGCCAGAGTAATGGAACCAGTTACGGCCGCGCAGCTTGGCCGATAAATACGACTTGCCCACTCCGGACATACCGACCAGCGTTACCCTTTTATTTTCCCAGGCGCGGAATTCATCGATGTTGAACTTCAAAATTTGCTCCACCAGGTTTTGCGCTCAGATTATGCATCAAGCAGGGCCCTGGCGAAACCCGATTTATGCTTTACGCAAGCGTTGTACCGTCTATAATCCACAATCATTTTTTCCTGTAAGCAACGTGGAACTCGAGTTCGACTACGTCATTATCGGAGCAGGTTCCGCAGGCTGTGTACTCGCCAATCGTCTCAGCGCGAATGGTAAAAATCGAGTGCTAGTACTCGAGGCCGGCGGCAGTGACAGGCGTTTCTGGATTCAGACACCGATCGGCTACGGCAAGACCTTCTACGACGAATCCGTCAACTGGAAATACACCACCGAACCTGAGCCCGGTATCAATAACCGACGCAGCTACTGGCCGCGTGGAAAAGTAGTCGGTGGCTCGAGCTCGATAAACGCCATGGTTTATATTCGCGGCAACCCACAGGATTACGATGACTGGCTCGCGCTTGGCAATCCCGGATGGGGTTGGCAGGACGTTTTGCCCTATTTTATAAAATCCGAAACCAACTCGGACGGCGCTAATCAGTACCGCGGCGACCGCGGGCCGCTTTACGTCAACAATGTCAGTTCACAGTATCACCCGCTGTGTAACGTTTTCCTCGAGGCCGCGCAACAACAGGGTTTCACCCTGAATCCTGATTTTAACGGTGAATCCCAGGAAGGCGTTGGTTTCTACCAGATCACGACCAGGGACGGGCGGCGGATGTCAGCGGCCAGGGCCTACCTGCATCCGGCACTGAAGCGGGCCAATTGCGAGATTATTACGCGTGCCCAGGTCACGCGTATCCTGTTCGACGGCAAAGTGGCTAACGGCGTCAAGTTCGTTCATAACAACCAGACACGCCAGGTGAAAGCAAATTGCGAGGTCATCGTCAGCGCCGGTGCGATCAATTCACCACAGATTCTGCAGCTATCGGGTATTGGCGATCCCGATTTGCTCAAGCGATTCGGCATTTCGCCACGGGTGGCTTTGCCGGGGGTTGGGCGCAACCTGCAGGATCACCTGGACTACTGTATTTACTATCGCTCTCGAGTACCAACGCTGAACAACCGGCTCTATCCCTGGTGGGGAAAAATGTTAGCCGGCCTGCGCTACCTGGTTTTCAGGAACGGGCTGTTGTCATTAAGCGTCAACCAGTCGGGTGGATTCCTGCGCAGTCACCCATCACGCCCCCGGCCCAATATCCAGCTGTATTTCGCCGCGATTACCTACACCACATCACCACCGGGCGAACGTCCGTTGATGCGACCGGATCCCTACCCCGGATTTTTAAACTCGATCGGACAACTGCGCCCGACCAGTCGCGGTTACCTGCAAATTGATTCCCCTGACCCGTTTGCCCCGGTCAGGATTCAGCCGAATTACCTGTCGAGTGACGATGACGTAACGCAAATGCTCGAAGGCGCCCGCCTGCTGCGCCACCTGGCAAGCGCACCCGCTTTGGCCGAAATTATCGACCATGAAATGAAACCCGGACCCTCCGTGCAAAGCGATGATGAGCTGATCGCCGATATTCGTCAGCGCGCCGACACGGTGTATCACCCCAGCTGTACCTGTATGATGGGCCCTGATCCAAAAACCGCCGTGGTTGATTCAAAATGCCGGGTTTACGGCGTGGATAGATTGCGCGTAGTCGATACTTCGGTCTTTCCGACGGTTACCTCCGGCAATACCAACGCCCCGACAATCATGGTAGCTGAAAAAGCCGCCGACCTGATACTCGCCTGACAGGAGCATTTCCGTTTCAAGTAATCCAGTTTCATTAGAAATAAGACACATCGACAATCCTGCGCTCGGATTCAGTGCGATGCTGCTCAGCATACTGCTGTTCTCACTCATGGATGCGAGTGTGAAATGGCTCGGGGCCAACTATCCGACAGCACAGATCATGTTTTTCCGCTGCAGCGTGGCCCTGGCCCCCGTACTTGTTATTATCCTGCTGCGCGGTGGCTCGAGCATTTTAAGAACACAACAGAAAAAACTGCACCTGCTGCGCAGCTTACTGGGTATCGGGGCGATGGGCTTTGCATTCTATGCATTTTCGCTGATGCCGTTGGCGGAAGCGATATCGATACTGCACACCGCACCGCTATTCATGACTGCTCTATCGGTCATCTTACTGCGTGAAACAGTTGGTATCCGTCGCTGGTCAGCAATCATCCTCGGATTTATCGGTATGTTAATGGTCGTGCGTCCTGGTGCCGATATGCTCGCGAGCGGCAGCCTTTTCATGCTAACTGCTGCATTTTTAATTGGCTGCACTACGATTATCATTCGTCATCTCGGCAAGATTGACGATCCTGTCTGTATCACCTTCTATTTTACCGTGACCGGGGTGCTGGTTAGTATTATCGGCATGCTTATCCAGGGCTGGCAGTCGCCTCCCCTGATGGATCTCACGCTATTCATTATGGTTGGATTATTCGGAGGCATGGCTCAATACCTGATGAACCTGAGCTATCAACGACTCGCGGTTGGAATCGTGGCACCGCTAAAATACCTGTCGATTGTTTTTGGAGGCAGCATCGCCTTTCTGGTCTGGGGTGAAGTTCCCGACCTGCAAAGCGTACTCGGCATCAGTGTCATTATCGTAAGTGGACTCTATACCCTGCATCGCGAATTGATCCGCGGTGCGAGGACGCATATATGAACGATAATCATCAACCACGTGCCTATTTTTTCCTGCTGGTTGCGACCTTGTGCTGGGGTCTTAACGCAAATTTTAGTCGGCTTGCAGTGGGTGAAATTTCACCGATGCAAATCGTCACTTTTCGCTGGCTGGGCGTGGTGCTGCTGATGTTGGTATTTGCCCGTGAAAATATTATCCGCGACTGGCCTATGCTTCGGCGGCACCTGCCCTTTCTTGCGATTATGGGCGGCTTCGGTTTTACCGTGTTCAACGCATTGTTTTATGTGGCCGCGCATCACACCAGCGCAATCAACATAGGCATACTGCAGGGTGCGGTACCAATATTCGTGCTGCTCGGAGGTTTCCTGGCTTTCGGCCAACGGATTACGGCGTTGCAAAGCATAGGGGTCACGACAACCTTAATTGGCGTCGTAACAGTAGCTTCCGGAGGAAAATTGGTCGATCTGGCCGGCTTCACGATCAACCGGGGTGATTTATTCATGCTGATCGCCTGCTTTATTTACGCCGCATATTCATTAGGCCTGAGCCGTGGGCCAAAGGTAAGTTCGCTGGGTCTTTTTTCGATCATGGCATTCGTCGCCTGGCTGATTTCACTGCCTCTAATCCTGGTCGAAACCTACCTGCAGGGCTGGCAGACGCCATCCACGAAAGGCTGGATAATCGTTACCCTGATCACGCTGCTGCCATCCCTGTTAGCTCAGCTGTTTTTTATTTTCGGGGTAAAACTAATTGGCCCTGCTAGAGCCGGCGCCTTCTACAACCTGGTGCCGGTTTTTGCATCGATCCTGGCGGTAGTAATCCTGAAGGAAGTGTTCGAACTTTACCATGCGATTTCACTGGGACTAGTACTTGGTGGCATCTGGCTGTCCGAAAGAGGCAAACCCAAGCAGGCCTGATCAATCCAGCGGCCTACCGCAATGATCATTGCCAGCGATTACCACCCGATGCATTAGGCGCCGATGACCGGCATAGTCATTCAGTGGATAGTGCATGGTGGCCGCATTGTCCCAGATCACAACGGTGCCGGGTCGCCACCGCAGGCGCATGATGAACTCGGGCTGGATGCAGTGTTGATAGAGGAATGACAGGATAGCGGCGCTTTCCGCATCGGTCAGGCCCAGGATCGACTCGGTAAACATCGGGTTTACATAGATCATTTTTTGCTTCGATTCGAAATGGGTCCTGACCACGGGTTGTACAATCTTGACCGCATTCTGGTGATCCTTGGCTAACGAGCCGTAACCCAGATCTTGCTCGCGGCCTGCCATGCTGCGACCGGTAAAACTATGCACCGCTTCCAGACTGTCGATAAACGACCGCATCGAATCGCTGAGCGCCTCGAACGCGGCGACCATGTTACAAAACAGGGTATCGCCCAACTTCTCTGGAACCTCCACGGCGAGTAACATCGATGCCAGCGCTGGTACTTCCTGGTAACTGGTATCGGTATGCCAGGCGCCCGCGAAGTTGTGTAAATCTTCCGCTTCCTTACAAATTACCATGATTTCGGGGAACGCTTCGAGACTGCCAATAAATGGATGCTGCTTCAATCGTCCCAACTTGCGGCCAAAGCTGACCAGGGCCTGTGGTGAGAGTGGCTGATCATGGAAAACTACGACCTGATAACGCCACAGGTTCGCCTTTATCGTATCGATTGTTTCATCATCGAGTGGACTATCGAGAGCGATCCCGGAGATTTCAGCTCCCAGGCCTCCAATCATCGGTGTCACCGTTATTATTGGCAGAAAATTAATCATTAAAACCCTGTTTGATTACTGGGTTCAGCATAGATTTGTTCAAGTTCAGGCCATTTTTCAAGGCATTCAGCGGTTTCGCTAAAATCAAGTACCTGCAAGAGCCCATCTCGCCACAGCGGTTTATTATCGAGCATAACGGTCGGATCTTTTATAATCCAGCATATTTCACCCGGTGCATAATTACCGCAGGTATGAAAGTGTAGAACTCTGGGGTGGTTGAACACGGTATTTGACCAGCGATCGGGATCTTCCGCAGCTGACTGGTCATAGGACAACCCGGGGTGCAGACCAGCATGCCAGGAGTGGACGACTTTGGCGTCGATGGCGAATTGCTCTGCGATATTTGCATAGTGCTGCTCGATAGCTGCTACCATCCCCGTTGGTCCTTCGAATTCGATGATCCGTCCTGCCTGAATATTGGCAAAAACAGGAACATCTATCGCGAGATTTGGTGGTTGATAAACCCTCGAACCGGTTGGTGTCAGGTAACCGCTCAGTGCGACGCGACCTTTCGCGCTGGTCGCGTCAATAGGCGTCACTACCCCAAGGGGGAAGCGCAGCACTGAAACATCGGATAACGCAGTAGCTTCCGGTGGTCTATGACTATAGCTGCACTCGGTACCCAGAGGACAGCTAATCTCGACCCGACGCGCACGGCGAATCAAAGCATCGAGCGATTGTTTCATCTCGAGTGTCGCTGCATAGGAAACCTGGCCGAATGCTGAACCCAGCATCGTCGGCGTCCGGATATAACACATGACGATTTTCTTGCCTGGTACCGGGATCGCGAAGCGATCCTGATCTCCGATACGAGCTAAAAACAAAGTACAGTCATGGTGCCGCATCGCGGCGGCGACCTCGGAATTACGTATATTTTGGGGCGCAGCTACTTCGAGATGCTCGACTTTTATGCCCAAAGCAATGGCGGCCCGGGTAATCAGATCGTTGACCGCGGCATCGTACCAGCCCAATCTCGGGTCTTCCCGGACGATAAGCAACGAATCCCCCGCGTTTAGTTCGGCACAGTTCAACAAAAGGTTGTCTGCTGCCCTAACCGGATTCGACTCGTCGGGCATTCTAGTTCCAGGGCACATTGCAGGTCAGGCGTTTAGGTTCGAGTAGTAGCCGACTATGTCGTTCTCCAGCGTTACGCCAAGTCCATTCAGACAACGATTGGCGTAGTTGAAGTAACATACGATCTGGTTAGCTTCCAGAATCTGGCCATCATCTAGCCCGGCGTCTCTCAGGGCCTTTACATCTGCCTCTTGCATATCGCCGGGGTTTAATGTGAGCTTTTCAGCATATTTCAACAGCGCGAATTCACGGCCTTCGAAAGCATCCTGTGGTCGACGTCGCTGGAGTGCACGTTCAATCACATCGGCCCTTTCATCTTCGTCGATTAAGTGACGCGCATTCGCCCAGTGATTTGCCAGCGAATAATCACACCGATTCAGAATTGAAACATAGGAGCTAATCGTTTCCTGTAACCACATCGGCAGCGTATTAGCGCCATCGTGCAGCGTCGCACGGTACAAAACAACATGTCCGCGCATCGTATTGGGCCGCAGTGAATGCACACGCATAACGTTATCCACGGTACCGTGCGGTGTCCGTGCAAGCTGCAAAGCGTCGAGCAAATCGGGATCTGCTTGTTCATCCGAAATCATTTTTATCCAGGCGCCCATATCCTACCCCGCTGATGGTTACAAGTTAACTGTCGTGATTATCATAATTGAATCATGAGCTGTAGTATTGTGCAAAGAAACGACAGGTCGATAAACTCGACGCCAGGCGAAATGTAGACTGGCACTCTATCGTTGACAGATAACCGCTGCTGCGTACTTGGGTAGAAACAGGCAATCATGAGTTTTCAAACACTTAGAATTACGAGCACGTTTGGCCTCGAAATCAGCGGCCTGAGACTTGATATCGATATTAGCGATGCAGACTTCTCCAGTTTGATCGAACTATATTATCGGCATTCGATGCTGCTGTTTCGCAATCAGGACCTGCCGCCCCAGGCTCAGGCGTCGCTCGCACACCGATTCGGAAAACCGAAAATAGAGACTCGTAAGCAGTTTAATTTTCAAGAACACCCCGAAGTCTCGACGATTGGCAACATCAAAAATAAATCAGGCAAATTGCTATCGTTCTTCGTACGGGGCGGTTTCGGTTGGCATACCGATGGTACTGCGGCCTGCCATGTGGATGCCGCGACCTTTCTCTATGCCGTCGAAGTTCCCCGCGACGGTGGCGACACCCTGTTTTTGAGCACTGCCGACGCGTACGACAGAGTGCCCGGTAGACTGAAAATGGCACTCGAAAACGTTAGCTTTCTGAGCAGCTTTCACGCGCACAACGATCCCCTGTACGAATCCGATCCCGATTCGTTTATTGCGCTAACCCCGTACGAGCGCGATGCGCTTCCGCCGGTGTGGCACAAGGTAATCCAGACCCACCCGGTGACCGACAGAAAACTGTTTTATCTGAGCCTGGAGCCTCTCGATTTCAACGGGATTGACAGAGCTACTGGCAAGCGCCTGCTTGAGGAAGTGCTGGAAATTGCGTCGACGCCGGATTTCGTTTACCGCCACCGCTGGCAACCAGGGGACCTGATTATCTGGGATAACCACGCGATGCTGCACAGCGGTACGCCGACGCTGACCTACGAAGACGATCACCGCTTAATGCATCGCTCCTTTGTCTATACTCTGCCCACCGAGCGTCCGTTGCCCAACCACGACGAAGTGAGCCAAATTTTTATGCCCGATGAAAAGTCGATCCAACTGGCTGATTTTGAAACTTAGCGGCGAGTCGGCAACATATCTGCCGAATTAAAACATAATATAGAATTATATAAGTTCTTGTTTTATATCTTTAGCATTAAGTTTTAAACTACTACACCATGCAACGTTATTCCCTCTTCAGCCTGGCGCGGAACGCGTTCAGCGAACATCGCGACTGGTCCAGGATCTGGCGTAGTCCGCCTTTGAAACAGCGCTACGATGTCATCATCATCGGTGCCGGCGGCCACGGCCTCGCCACCGCATATTATCTGGCGAAAAACCATGGCATCACCAATGTCGCGGTCATCGAGCGCGGCTGGCTGGGCGGCGGCAATATTGCACGCAACACGGTGACAATTCGCTCGAATTACATGCGCGACGAAAGCATCCCGTTTTTCGTCAAATCGGTCGCACTCTACGAAGGCCTGACCAGCGAACTCAATTACAACCTGATGTACTCGAATCGCAGCATGATCGACGTGGTGCAAACCTACCCCAAGCTGCGCGAAATCAAACGCCGCATGTTTAATGGTGATCTCTACGGTTCCACCTACGACCGAATCAGCGTGGATGAACTCCGCCGGCGCATACCACCTTTGACCGGTGGCGGGCCCGATTCGAGGCTGCCGATTATCGCTGGCATGGTACACAGCCAGGCTGCGGTTTGCCGACATGATGCCGTGGCCTGGAGCTATGCGCGTGCCGCCGACGATCGCGGCGTCGAAATCCATCAAAACACCGAGGTCACCCGGTTGCTGCGGGATGGCCCCAACGGTGAAATATCCGGAGTCGAAACCAACCAGGGCAAAATTTACGCCGACAAGGTCGCCGTGGTCGTTTCCGGCCATACCACGTCGATCACCGATACGATCGGACTCAAGCTGCCACTCAAATCGTTTAACCTGACCGCGTTCGTATCCGAGCCGGTTAAACCCCTGATCGATGTCGTCGTCAACTGCCCCGACATCGGAGTTTACTTAAGCCAGTCTGACAAGGGCGAACTGGTAATCGGTGGCGCACCCGACCCCGGGCAATCGTTTTGCCGCGATATCAAGCAAAATGTGTTTGAAGACGCGGTCGTTTCGATGCTCGAATTATTTCCGTCGTTCAAACGCCTCAAGCTGATGCGCCAGTGGGGCGGCACGCTCGATATCGCACACGACGCTTCTCCAATCGTCAGCAAAACCGACGTTCCCGGGCTGTTCGTTTCGGCCGGCTGGTGGGGCGGCTTCAAAGCCGTGCCCGCGGGTGGTTACACGCTCGCGCATCTGATCGCAACTAACCAGCCTCACGCTTTGATCGCGCCGTTCTCGCTGGCGCGCTTTCGCCGGCTCGACTTCATCCTCGAAGCCGGCACCACTACGGCAACATAAAATGGTGACGGCATGCTGAAAATAATCTGCCCGTTCTGCGGTCCGCGCAACGAAAGCGAATTTATTCACGGCGGCCCACTGAAACCACGCCGCACGGACGATCCCGGACAGCTCAGCGAACCGCAATGGATCGAATACCTGACGGTGCCACCAAACCCGATCGGACCGATAGACGAGCGCTGGTGGCATGTGCGCGGCTGCGGTCGCTGGATCACGATAAGACGCGACACCTTAACTCACGAAATACTCGAATCGGGGAGCGACGCCTAGTGGCGGTGGATATGCGCTGTCCTGTCGGCGGTCGCCTCGATCGCACGCAACCGATCCCGTTTCGTTTCAACGGTAAAACTTACCAGGGTTTTGCCGGCGATACGCTGGCTTCGGCATTAATCGCAAACGGTATTTACCTGACCGCGCGCAGTTTCAAGTATCACCGGCCACGTGGCATCGTCGGCGCGGGTTACGAGGAGCCCTCGTCGCTGGTCGAATTAATCGGTGACGAGCAATCCGGCAACCAGTCGATCACCCGGATTATGATCCGGCCAGGCCTGCAAGCAAAATCGGTCAACTGCTGGCCATCGGCCGCATTCGATTTGATGGCAGTCAACCAGATGTTTGCGCGCATGATTCCGGCCGCGTTCTATTACAAGACTTTCATGTGGCCACATTGGAGGCTGTATGAACCGTCGATCCGGCGCGCGGCCGGTCTCGCTTCGGCACCGGAGCAAAATCTGCACCAGGGGCGCTACGAGGTGCGCAACGCGCATTGCGATCTTCTCGTTATCGGCGCCGGTCCAGCTGGTTTGATCGCGGCGCTTTACGCCGCACGTAATGGTGCCCGCGTCATTCTTGCTGACGATGGCATCGAGCCCGGCGGGTCGCTGCTGAATCAGAATACGACCATCGATGGCATGGCGGCACTAGACTGGGTTGACATGGTGATAACCGAACTCGACACTTGCGACAACGTCCTCCGCCTGCACGAGGCCAGCGTCTGGGCCTATCGCGAAGACAACCTGTTGATGATATCTGAACGCTCGCCCCAAACAGAGGGTATTTTCCAGCGTGGCTGGCGGGTACGCAGCGCACAGGTACTACTGGCAACTGGCGCCATCGAACGCAACCTGGTATTCGCCAACAACGACCGCCCCGGCATCATGCTGGCTTCGGCAGCGCAGGGCTACGTCAATCGGTTTGCGGTAAAACCCGGAAAACATGCGGTCATTTTCACTAACAACAGCAGCGCCTACCGTGTTGCCGCGGACCTGCGTAAAGCCGGTATCGAAGTGCAGGCAATCATCGACAGCCGGCAGGATATAGGTGACAGGTCTGCCGCGCTGGTAGCGGGCATCGAAATTATCTCCAACCACATGATCGTAACTACCCACGGTCAACGCCGCGTCAAGGGCGTTACACTGTGCGACAACAACAGCGGTCAAGCCCGCCAGATCGATTGCGACCTGATCTGCGTTTCCGGCGGCTGGAATCCAACCCTGCACCTGTTTTCACAGGCGCGCGGCAAACTTGCCTGGGATGACGGCCTCGCTACCTTTGTTGCGGCCGGCGTATCACAGGAATGCGTTTGCATCGGTGCAGCCGCGGGTAATTTTTCTCTGCCGCAAGTATTTGCCGATGCGCTTTGTAAAATGCGCAACCTGCTCGAAAAGCTGGGCATCAATGTCCGCCATGAGCCCAATCTTCCCGACTGCGAAGCCGAAGCCGATTACGCCATCGAACCGCTATGGCACGTCAAATGCAACGCCAGGCTCGCACGCAAGAGTTTTATCGACCTGCAGAACGACGTCACCCTGGCCGACGTGCATTTATCCCTGCGTGAGGGCTTCGAAGCGGTCGAACACGTCAAGCGTTATACGACCGCCGGCATGGGACTCGATCAGGGCAAGACCGGAAATCTCAACGTTATCGGCGCGATTGCCAACGCCACAGGTGTCGAGCCGCAGGCAATCGGCACGACGACGTTTCGCTCGCCTTATGTGCCGATCGAATTCGGCGCACTCAGCGGCAGCCGCGAAGGCAGCGTCTATCTTCCTTACCGGCATACGCCGATAACCCGATGGCACCAGGCAAACGGCGCCTGTATGTACGAGGCCGGCGCACGCTGGCGCCGACCCGGGTACTATCCGCGCGCCGGTGAAAGTTTTCAGCAAACTGTGAATCGTGAAAGTTTCGCGGTGCGCAACAATGTCGGCGTTTACGATGGCGCGCCGCTTGGAAAATTCGAAATCAAGGGAAGGGACGCACCCGCCTTTATCGAAATGCTGTATACCAATAACTTCACCAACCTGAAAACGGGCATGGGCCGTTACGGCATCATGCTGACCGAGGACGGCAGGATCCTCGACGACGGCCTTAGCTTCAAAATTGCCGACGGCCATTATTTCATGTCGACCTCGACCGGGAATGCCGATGCGGTCAACCAACACATGGAATTTTTCCTGCAGACCCACCGTCCAGAGTGGCAGGTCCGCATCACCACGGTGACCACGCAATGGGCGAATGCCACGATTTGCGGCCCCCGGGCCAGGGAATTGCTACACCTGCTCGGTACCGATATCGACCTGTCGGCGGACGAGTTCCCGTTCATGGCAATGCGCAATGGCATCGTTGCCGGCTTGCCCGCGCGTGTCTGTCGCGTCAGCTTTACCGGTGAACTGAGCTTCGAAATCAACGTCTGGCCACGTTATTTCCGGCGACTGTGGGAATCGATCATCACGCTCGGCCAACAGTATGAAATCACCCCGATCGGATCGGAAGCCAATCATGTACTGCGCGTGGAAAAAGGATTTCTGTCACTGGGTCACGAAGCCGATGCAACCACGGATCCCTACGATCTGGGTATGGGCTGGATCATGTCGTCGTCGAAGGCCGATTTTATCGGCAAACGCGCCGTCGAAATACGCCGTGGCGCGAATCTGCCACGGCGCGAACTGGTCGGTTTACTGATCGACGACAGCGAGCGCCTGGTCGAAGAAAACGCACCAATCACACCGGGCGGGCGACGCGAAAAGACGGAAGGCTTCGTCACCGCCTGTGTCTGGAGTCTGGTGCAAAATCGCGCCATCGCGCTGGCACTGCTGATGGATGGTCGAAACCGTATCGGTGAAACCGTTTTTATACGTATGAAAGACGACGTCGTCACGGCGCAGATTACCGCGCCCTGTTTCCACGACGCCGCGGGACTGCGCTTGAGAAACTGACATGAGTTACGAGGTTGATATCCAGCGACTCGAAACCTGCGCCCTGATCGATTTGCAGGGCGCTCAAGAACGGATACGGGACTGGGTCGATCCGGGTTTTCCGGATTTTCCGACCACCCCCAATACCGCGGTCACGCACCAGGGACTGTCACTTTACTGGCTCGCCCCCGAAAAATGGTTGCTGCGTGCGCCTGCCGGGCGGGAAGACGAGCTGCAGACGATTAGCCGGCTGCAATCGGCGCCGGTCGATATCAGCATCGTGCTGGTCAGCGATACGCTGCAGTTTTTCAGCATCGAAGGCACCGATGCCGAGCAGATCGTGGCCATCGCCAGTCCGCTCGATACGCATGCCAAAGTATTTCCTGAAAATGGCGTTAGCTATACCGAGGTCTTCGGTCTCAAGGGACTGCTGATTCGTATTCCCGGGGGATTCGAGATCGCCGTCGAGTCGAGTTTTGCCGATATGATTGAAGACTACCTGGCGCGCACCACGGCCTGCTGAGCAATCAGCGCGATGGTTTCGCCGCGCTCGACCATGCCTCGATTGGCGTAAGCGAAAACGATACCCGACACCGGAAAATATAATTCCATCGATGGCCGTTGCGGCTCGCCGATAAAGTGCAGAAAACCCGCCGCCTGACCTACCGTCACCGCGTCGCCGATATCGAATTTGCGATCCAGCAATCCGGCAGCCGGGGCGATGAAATTTTGCTCGGACGAGCCGAATTCGACCAGCAGTGGGTCAGCACTATCGCCGCTGTCCGCGTTGTCGATAATCCCGACATGTTTTAAGCAACGCCGCAACGCGCGCTCGGCAAAATCGGTCATTGCCGGATCGCAACCGCCACCGCCACCGAGCTCGGCGGCAATCATCGGCACGGCGTTGCGGGTAGCGGCCGCATTCAACGAACGGTCGTCGTTATGGGCACCCGATAACCAGATATAAGGCGCGCCAAATGCCCTGGCCAGAGCCATGTTACGGTCGCCGATTTCGCTATCGGTACCGGCCTGCGTCAGCACACAGGGTGCAAACACGGAAGCCTTGCCACCGCTGTGCAAATCGATCACGGCATCGCATTCCGGCATCAGAACCTGTTCGACGTACTGCGCCAGCATATGCGTGGGCCCGCCATCGGCGTCGCCGGGAAAAGCGCGATTCATATTAACCAGGTCCAGCGGCGATACCCGGCTCGAGGCCTGTAATGCGGGTGCGTTCAAAGCGGGAATAATGATGATTCTGCCATTGATATCCTCTGCCGCCAGGTTTTGCAGCAGACGCATCAACGCGGCGGGTCCCTCAAACTCGTCGCCGTGCACGCCCCCGGTCAACAGTATCGTCGGCCCGTCCCGGTTTGCGATGCAGGCGATCGGTACCGGGTACACCCCCAATGGGCGGTGATTATCCGACCATTTCAGGTGCAGGTCACCGATTTGTCGCCCCTTTTGCTCGAGGTCGATGTCGAGTTGTATTCTGGTTGGTATCGATGGCTTGTTCATGAGTTTGGGAATTCCAGCCGCGGGACTGCCAATTATTCGCTATCCCGCTAAACCATTCGATACATAATATATCTGGAATCGAGATAGAGAAATCGAAAGTGTTTGTGATATGGTACCGCATACCCTTAGCCGCTACCACCGCGCCAGGAATTGACCCCACATGTCCCAGCTCCGCCCGAAACAGAGTATCGACAGGATCAAGGCGCATATGTTGTCTGCGGAGCCCGGCGATTACCCGCCGCCCGCTATCCTGTTGAATTCGAACGAGAGTGCGTTTGGACCGAGCCAGTATGCGGTTCAGGCGGCGCGGGCGGCAGCAACGACGCTGCACCGCTACCTCGAGAATCCCGCCTCCCTGCTCGCGCCCGCGCTGGCGCGCCGCCACGGTCTGGATGCCCGGCGAATCACGATCGGTAACGGTTCGGACGAGTTACTGGCGCGCCTGGCGCGAATCTATCTCGAACCGGGTAGCGAAATGATCCGTAGCTGCAACGGTTATCTGAAGACGCCGAACTATGCCTATGCTAACGGCGCCGAACCAGTGGCGGCGGCTGACGATGACTTTACCCCGTCGGTCGATGCGATACTGGCTGCAGTCACCGACAACACGAGAATGGTATACTTGGCAAACCCGGAAAACCCGGCCGGTACCTATCTTGGCGGCCGCGAGATCAGGCGGCTTCACGAGTCGTTGCCCGCTAAGGTATTGCTGGTGATCGACTGCGCGTACGAGGAATACGTCGATGCCGATGACTACGAGTCCGGGCAGCATCTGGCAGGCAGCGCCGAAAACGTCGTCATGGCGCGCACCTTTTCCAAAATCCATGGTCTTGCCGGGGCCCGTGTCGGCTGGATTTACGCCGCGCCGGAAATTATCGACCTGGTAACCCGTATCGGGCTCACTTTTCCACTGGCATCGAGCTCCCTGGCCGCGGCACTCGCCGCGCTCGACGACAAACCGCACCAGGCCATGGTTTTCGAATCCAATCGTCGACTGCGTTATGAATTTTCCGCCGCCATCAGCAAACTCGGCCTCCGGGTTTATCCGAGCCAGACCAATTTCGTGTTACTGAATTTCGCCGATGCCGGCAAAACCGCGATCGAGTGCGACGATTACCTGCGTCGCCAGGGTATCGCGGTAAGGCGGTTCGCGGCGCCTGCTTACCGGGACTGTATTCGCGTCAGCATTGGCCTCGAAGCCGAGATGAAGCAGACGCTGGATGCGATCACCCAATTTTTGGCTGCCTGAAGCATGAATGGCAATCAGGCCTCGTCTGCAATCGAGCATCCCTCGGGCGCTGCAATTATCGATGCGCTCAAGCGGGCCGGGATAAAATTTGTCGTGTCGGTACCCGATATCGTGACCAGCGAGGGCCTGTTATGGCCACTGGCAAGTGACCCGGATCTCGAACTGTTGCGGGTCTGCAAGGAAGACGAGGGCGTGTCTATCTGCGGTGCGATGTCATACAGCGGGACCCGCGCGTTGTTACTGATGCAACAAACGGGCTTGATGGATTCACTCAACGCAATCCGCGCGATTGGCATGGATTACCAGTTGCCGATCTGCATGATGGTCGGATTACAAGGTAAGGAACCGGAATTGAAACCCGACGCGTCGGCCGCTTACGGCGTACGCATCGTCGAACCCGTGCTGCAGGCGATGGATATTCCCTTTCGGCTGATCGAAGCGCCCGCAGATGTCGCCCATATAACGGCCGATATCGAACTGGCTTATCGGGATTCGTCGGTTTGCTGTTTTCTGATTGGACGCTCCCCCACGGCATGAGACGCGATCACGCACTTGAAATCCTGAAACGTCACGTCAGCAATGAAATCGTCGTCGCTGTTTACCAAACCCTGTTCGACTGGATGGTCATCAATCCGCGCGACCTCAACTACGTCGCTACCGGTGCCATGGGCCAGGCATCGTCGCATGGACTCGGGCTGGCCTTATCCTGTCCCGGTCGGCGAGTCCTGGTATTCGACGGTGACGGCAGCCTGTTGATGAACCTCGGCTCGCTGGTCACCATCGCCAACGCGGCCCCCGTAAACTTTCATCATTTCGTTTTTATCAACAAGGTCTACGAAGTCAATGGCGCGCACCCGATCCCGGGCGCCGACAAGATCGACTTCGCTGCCATGGCAAGGGCTGCGGGTTACCGGCACACGCTTAGCTTTAGTGAACTGGATCAATTCGAGCACGGGCTTGGCGATTTCCTGGCGCAACCCGGACCGGCACTGGCGGCGATGCAGATCGAAGCCGGGAAATCCTACCCCCGGGATTACGCCTATATACACAGCGCCGAGGCGCGAGCGCGCTTCAGGAACGCGCTGGCATCGAGCTGAACTCGGTCTCGACCATTTTGAGGAAATCCTTGGCCACCGCCGACATGGCCTTTTGTTGCGACCAGATCAGCGCGCCGTTGAACGGAATTTCTCGTGCAAATGGGGCGGTCGAGAAATCTTCACCGGCAGCCGACCCGGTGCCCATGGTGACGATTATGGATACGCCGAGCCCCTGCGCTACCAGGCGACAGATCGCATCGGTGGTGCGGGCCTCGTACTGTAGCCTGCGCTGGATGCCTGCCTTGCTGAAAATCTCGTCGACCTCGAAACGGAACTGTGAATCGGGCAGGTAGGAAACGAAACTTTCACCGTCGAGATCCCCGGGTTCGATGCTCTCCTTAGCCTCGAGCCGGTGCCCTTTCGGGAGTACGCAGATCGACTGGGTATCGGTTAACGAATGGCTCATGATCGCCGGGTTGACCAGCGTGGCCGGCGCAATCCCGAAATCGAAATTCTGCGATACCATCCACTCGAGCGCGACGTCGATCGACTGGATTTCCAGCGACACCATCGCCGCGGGTTGCCGTGCCGCGAACTGCCTGATTAATTGTGGGGCGATCAAGGTCGAGAATGCCGGCGTCGAAATCAGGCGCAACTGGGCGTGTTTGAAGTTTTTGATCGCGGCCGCGGTGTGCTTGATCTGCTCCAGCCCGCTGAGCGCCCTGCGAACTTCTTCAACCAGTAGCAAGGCTTCAGGAGTAGCTTTAAGGTTGCGGCCGGAACGGCTAAACAGCTGGAATCCGACCTGAGTTTCGAGGTCGGATAACAGCCGGCTTACCGCCGGCTGCGAGATGCCGAGAATCCTGGCGGACTCGGTAACGCTACCGGTTTGTACCACCCTCTTGAATGCGTCGATCTGGCGAAAGGTAATTTTCAAGGCATTTATAAACCGGTTGCGGCCTTTTCCGCCTTTACCCGCGCGGCCAGTTGCTGGCGAAACATTCGCGAACCGATATCGAGACGCAGGTCGAGATTGGCCGTGCGTTTGTTTGCCATACCGTGATGTACCGCCTCGAGTACGAGCCGATCCTCCTCGAACGCGTTACGCGCGCCCTCGTTGAGTTTGAGACGTGTGGCCTCGTCACGGGTATTGGTATTGTAATGCTGAAACCAGTGGTAGCGGGAACTGTCGTCGTCGATGGGCGTGATGAAGTGATACGAACGCATACGATATGTATCGTCGGGCAATTCCCGGTCGTTACCGCCGCACCCGGCACGCGTATAGGTGCTCATATTGATCGCGATCGACGGAATCACCGCCTGGTAATATTGCAGACGGTCGACATGTCCCGCAAACGACAACATTTCCGCATAGTAGGGGGGCGGCTCAATATCTTTTATCCAGCGTGACACCAGCACCCCGGTATCGGTCTGCTCGATATCGAGCGCCGCGTCTTCGGTGCCTGCCGACGCAAACGAGGTCTCATGCACCCATGCGACGTGCGAAGGATCGAGAAGATTATCCAACAGGTACAGATAGTTGCAGTTGCATTCGAGCACCCCGCCATCGGTCAGACCCCAGTCCGGATCCTCGTAGTCGGGGATTTGCAGAATATCGGCCGGGTCAGCCAGTTCGGGATCGCCCATCCAGATCCAGATCAGCCGGTATCTCTCCACCACGGGATAACTGCGTACCCACGCATTGCCGGGGATTTTATCCTGGGTTGGTGCGCCCACGCATTTACCCGTACAGTCGAACTGTAATCCGTGATAACCGCAATGCAGCACGTCGTCGATCAGCTTTCCCATCGACAAGGGCAGCTTACGATGCGGGCAGGCGTCTTCCAGCGCGAACGGCACGCCGTTACTGTTACGGTAAAAAACGATATCGTCACCGAGAATACGTATCGAATTCAGCTGTCTGTCGATTTCATGGCATTGCGCAGCGACGTACCAGGCATTGTCGAGGAACGACGATTCCCGGTTTACGTATTGCGGTGCATAGCGTGGCATTATATTCCCTGTATCGTGTTCGAATTATTTTTCGTCAAAAACCTGAATATCAATCGCAGAAAAGCAGCCATATTCCGCAGTAACCATACTACAGGCGCGGTTTAATATATAATATTTTTTAAAGCTGCCTTTGGTATGCGGTTGACAAAGCTATACGTGTTGCGCAAACTCGATGGATTAATTAGGGTAGAGAGTCGGCAGTTACCCGCTGCGCCCCCGATTACTAAAATAATTAAGGAAGGGCTCGTGTCTATCGACATCAAAACCGAGAGCGACCTCGACCGACGTCGGCGCCCGGACCAGACGTTTCATCTGGGTAATTTCTTCCGCACCTGGCGTCAGATCGGGTGGGCAATTTTCACCTTTGTCGCCATTGCCTGGCTGATCTGGCGTGGCGCCGAAGCGATGGAATACAACTGGCAGTGGTACCGCGTTCAACCGTTTTTTTATCGCGTTGTCGACGGTGAGTTCATCTGGGGACCGCTGTTCTGGGGTCTGGTGCAAACCCTCAAACTCGCAATCGTCAGCGGCATACTCGCGATCGCGATCGGGTTTGCCACAGCGTTCGCCCGGATGTCCCACTCGAGGGCGGGCGGCATTATCGCAACCTGTTATCTCGAGGCGATCCGCAATACCCCGCTGCTGGTCCAGCTGTTCCTGTTTTATTTTGTCCTGGCCCCTATTTTCGGCATCGATCGTTTCTGGTCGGGCGTACTGTGTCTCGCATTTTTCGAAGGTTCCTTCGCTGCCGAGATCATCCGCGGCGGCATCGAGGGCGTCGACCGCGGCCAGTACGAGGCAGGCGATGCGGTCGGACTTAACATCGTCGACAAGTACCGCTATATCATCGTGCCGCAGGCAATGCCACTTATACTGCCACCGCTCACCGGATTGCTGATTTCGCTGATCAAGCATTCCGCCATCGTCAGTGTCATCGCGGTTTCCGAACTGACGACCACCGGTTTGAATCTGATTTCTGATACCTTTATGGCGTTCGAGATCTGGTTCATAGTTGCCGGTATTTATCTTGTTCTGACTATTTCACTATCGATGGCCGTGGGACAGTTGGAGAAGAAAATGAACGTTGCACATTCGAGTAATAAGACCTAAGGAGGTAAATACTCATGACATTTCGTACAAACCTGAAACCCCTGTTACTGGCGGCATTGCTGGTACTGACGGGTAACCTAGCCACACTAACCACTGCCGCAGCCGGCATGCTCGAGGACGTGCAAAAACGCGGCACCCTGCGGGTTGGCATGTCGACCTTTGTGCCCTGGGCGATGCGTGACAAGGACGGCAACCTGATCGGTTTCGAAATCGATGTCGCCACCAAGGTCGCGGAAGACATGGGCGTCAAGGTCGAATTCGTACCGACTGCCTGGAGCGGTATCATACCGGCGTTGATCGCCAAGAAATTCGATATCATCATCGGTGGCATGTCGATTACGCCTCAGCGTAACCTGACCGTTAACTTTACTACACCCTATGCGCACTCAGGCCAGCAAATGGCAGCCAGCACCAAACTGGCGGGTAATTTCAAAACCCGGGGCGATTTCAATTCCAGCAGCGTCACCATCGCCTGCCGCCGCGGCGCGACACCCTGTAAAGCCGCGCAGAAACTGTTCCCCAAGGCCACCGTACGCCGTTTCGACGACGATGCGCAGGCTTTCCAGGAAGTGGTCAATGGCAATGCGCATGCTATGATTTCGAGCGCACCCAAGCCGCGCTTCTGGTCGGATGCCCACCCCACCAAGGTCTTTTTACCGTTTGGCAACGAAAACCTGACCCGGGGCGATGAAGCTTTCGCATTGCGTAAAGCCGATCCCGACGCGCTTAATTTCTTCAGCAACTGGATCATCGTCAATACCAGTAACGGCTGGTTGAAAGAACGTCACGATTACTGGTTCCAGGATCAGTCGGGCTGGAAGGACATGGTGGCACCACAATAAATCCGTGATTCGGGGGCTGGTGGAGGCCAGCCCCCGAAAACCGATGCCCCGTGGATAGAAACTCACCTCCCCCTGCAACGCAGAAGAAATCGTTCAGCGGCGTCGATCTGCTGCTTTTTGGTGCCGTCGCGGCGCTGATTCTATATGCCGGCTATCGAGTCAACGACGTGCTGGTTTACCATTGGAACTGGACGCGGGTACTGGGTTTCCTGGTCAAGTTCGATGCCGAATCCCAATCCTGGGTTGCCAATCTACTATTGCAGGGACTGGCGACGACCTTGAGGCTTGCGATCTGGGCGACAGTATTCGCCACGCTCGTCGGCGTCATCATGGGATACTGGCGTACCTGCGAAAACCTGACATTACGAATTGTCAGCCGCTGTTACGTCGAGTTGATACGCAACATTCCGCCCGTCGTATTTATCTTTATTTTCTACTTCTTCGTCTCTAGCCAGATTTTCCCGGCAATCGGTATCGATTACATCGACCGGGACGATCCCCTGTTTTCGAGCCCGATCTTCACTTTCATGTTCGGCGAGGCGTCGTTGTTTTCGAATTTCCTTGCAGGCATGATCTGCCTGTCTTTGTTTGAGGGGGCCTACATCACCGAAATCGTGCGTGCCGGTATCCAGTCGACCCCCAGGGGTCAATGGGAGGCGGCCCGGTCGATCGGTCTGTCGCATTTCAATGTGCTACGCGACATCATCCTGCCGCAGGCGGTCCGCAAGATCCTGCCGCCGCTGGCCGGGCAATTCATCACCTTGATCAAGGACTCGGCGATCATCTCGTTGATCTCGATCCAGGAACTGACCTTCGTCGCCAACGAAGTCGCCGCGACCACCACGCGGGTGTTCGAAACCTGGATCCTGGTGGGTGCGATGTATTTCGTACTTTGTTACAGTTTCGCGGTGCTGTTCGCGCACCTCGAAAGACGCGCCAAACGCAGCCAGAGGTAAACGCTACCCCATGATAGAAAACACTCCCGAAACCCCACTCGTCGAAATTACCGGGCTGTGTAAATGGTTCGGTGATTTCAGCGCCCTGTTCGATATCGACCTGCATGTCGCCAGCGGTGAAAAAGTCGTTGTTTGCGGCCCGTCAGGTTCGGGTAAGTCGACCATGATTCGCTGCATTAATCAGCTGGAACAACACCAGGCCGGTACCATCCGGGTCGATGGCCGCGAGGTAAAACCCGGCATGAAAAAAATCGAGGAAGTACGCCGCGACGTCGGCATGGTGTTCCAGAGTTTTAACCTGTTCCCTCACCTGACCGTGGTCGAAAACCTGACCATCGGTCCGATCAGGAACAAAATCGTTTCCAGAACCGAGGCAATAGAGCGCGCCATGTTATACCTGGACCGGGTTCACATTGCGGAACAGGCGCATAAATACCCGCCGCAGCTGTCCGGGGGCCAGCAACAGCGCGTTGCGATCGCCCGCTCACTGTGCCTGAAGCCCAAGATCATGCTGTTCGACGAGCCGACATCGGCGCTGGACCCGGAGATGATCGCCGGCGTTCTGGATGTCATGATCGAACTCGCCGAGGAGGGCATGACAATGATTTGCGTCACGCACGAAATGGGTTTCGCGCGGCGCGTCGCCGACCGGATCGTCTTCATGGATCACGGCGAAATTGTCGAAGTCGCCGAACCCGAAGAATTTTTCAACACCCCGCAAACCGAGCGGGCGAAATTATTCCTGAGCCAGCTGCTCGGACACTAACACCGATGCTAGCTGACCTGGTCGACGAAACGTCCTTGCGGATGCTGTGCTGGGAAGGCTACGACGCGGATACGATCCGGCAGCGTTTCCAGGCGGCGACCGATCTCGATTTGCAGGCGCAAACCCTGTTGTCGGATGCAGCCGCCGCCGAGCGGTTGCTCGACGGCGAGTACCGCGACTGGGACATCATCAATATCAACAACGCATATGTGCGCGACTGCCTCGAACCCGCGGGTCTGATCGAAACCCTCGATGAAGATCTGCGGGCAACCTACCTCGACTCGATGCACCCGGTGTACGAACCATTACTGCCCTGGAGCTACAATGCCGCCGGCGACCTGATCGGCATCGGCCAGCGCTTCGGCCCGTTCAACCTGGTCGTCAATCTCGATAAGATCAGCCGTGAAACCGCCATAGACGAGGGTTTTGGTCTCGCCGACGAGCCCTCTAATCACGGCCGCTATGCCATTCTCGACTACCCCGATTTCAACCTTTTTCATGTTGCCATCGGCGCGGGCCTCAATCCATTCGTAACAATGTCTGAAGACAACCTGGCAAGTTTTGAAGCCACCGCGGAGCGCTGGTTCGGTAAGGCCGTCATCATCGATGATGACCATCACCGCCTGAATCGCGCCCTGGCCGATGGTGACATCAGCTTTTATTTGAGCGGCGGTATCTATACCGCCTCGCCTGCCCGACTGGCAGGTTACACGAATATCTTCGCGGTAACGCCTGAACGTGGACCAATCGACGGCAAGGGCGGCATCGTGTTTTCGGAAATCACGTCGTTGCTAAAGCACGGGCAGTCACCGTCCCTTGCGGTAAAATTTTTGCAGTTTATGCTGCAACCGGAAACCGCGGTGCAAATTGCCTTTATCGAGGGAACCTGTAACCCGGTTGCGCAAATGGGCGATCCACGCGTCTTCGAAGTCTTTAGCAAAAAACAGTTGCAGGCGATTCAATGGGATTCGCTCGAGCGTGACCTGCAGCACTGTGCGCATTACCGGATTCCGCCGGACAAACAAGCGCTGCTAGGAATACTAAAAACCGTCAAATCCCGCCACCAGCAAAAGCCGGAGAATAATTTATGAGTCAGACCGATTTAAAACAGTTACAGCAGCAACTCCGTGAACAGGGGGTAAAGTACCTGATACCCAGTTACGTCGATATGCACGGGGTGCCCAAAACCAAGATGGTGCCGATCGCCCACCTGGAGCATATGATGGGCGGCTCGGAACTGTTTACCGGCGCTGCCCTGGACGGTGTGCCCCAGGATGTTTCCGACGAAGAAGTGGCGGCGCACCCCGATCCCGATTCCTGCATGCTGGTTCCGTGGCGCGACGACTGCGCCTGGTTTGCCAGCGACCTGTGGACCGAGGGCAAACCGTTTGCGCCCTGTAACCGTGGTATTTTAAAGAAAGTATTGTCGCAGGCCGCCGACATGGGATACCAGGTCAACTGCGGTATCGAAGCCGAATTCTACGTGTTCGCCGATAACGACAATCGGACGGAGCCGCTAAGCCCGTTACCGCACCTCGAAAAACCCGCCTACGACACCGTGCGGCTGATGGATAATCTCGATATCTGGCTAGCCGACACGATCGACGCGATGAATCAGCTGGGCTGGGATGTTTATTCCTTCGATCACGAGGACGGGATCGGTCAGTTTGAAATCGATTTCAGCTATACCGATGCCCTGACCATGGCGGATCGTTACGTGTTTTTGCGCGTGCTCGCGCACGAAATGGCGCGCAAACATGGCGCCTACGCGAGCTTCATGCCCAAACCCTATGGCGACAAGGCCGGCAGCGGCGCGCACTATAATGTGTCGTTGGCAACAGCAGACGGTAGTAACCTGTTCGTGGCTGACGGCGACGATCCGCGGGGATGCGGGCTGTCCGAACTTGGATATTACTTTATCGGCGGCGTGTTAAAACACTTGCCTGCGGTGCAGGCAGTATCGGCGCCCACGGTTAACAGCTACAAGCGTTTGATCGTAAAAGGCAGTACCTCGGGTTACACCTGGGCGCCCTGCTTTATCTCCTACGGCAACAATAATCGCACCAACACGGTGCGCATACCCGGCGGTGGCGGTCGCGTGGAGCTCCGATCAGCCGACAGTGCCTGTAATCCCTACCTCGGTATCGCGATGATGGTGGCGGCCGGCCTCGAAGGCATTCGAGACAAGATCGACCCGGGCGAACCCCACCGCGATAACCTCTATTACAAGTCCGATGAGGAGCGCATGGCCGAGGGCGTATCCTGGTTACCGCGAACCCTCGACGAAGCCGTGGAAGCCTTTGCTGCCGACCCGCTTTCCCGCCAGGTATTCGGTGATGTGATGTTCGACGCCTGGCTCGAGTTTAAACGCGCCGAATGGCTGAGCTACCTGAACCATGTTTCCGACTGGGAACGCGACCGTTATCTCAAGTTTTTCTAGGCGCTGCCTGCTTGATTTACCGGCCACCTGGAATTCTTATAAGTGTCCATTTCAGATCCAGGTTAAGCGGTTGCAGATGGCAGAACTCTGCGACAACACAAGGTTCCGGCAAAAGCCGAGATACGGCAACAAGATAATGCATGGCCTCTGCGGGCCGGGCCCAGGAATTGCAATACCAGGAAGGGCCTCGATCACGTTTCGACCTGATGCCGAACCGCGATGCCAGGTTTCCGGAGAAAGCGTATGACAGATCCACAACGGCCAGAAATACCGGACATCGAAGACGAGATGTCGATGGACTGGGGCAGCGATGTCGCCGCGGAAATGCTGCGCCGCCTCGATATCGAATACATTACGCTAAACCCGGGGGCCAGTTTTCGCGGATTCCACGACAGCCTGGTCAATTACCTCGGCAATCACGATCCGCAAATCCTGCTGTGCCTGCACGAAGATCATGCGGTTGCCATTGCACACGGCTATGCTAAGGCGACCGGTAAGCCCATGGCGGTTGCGCTCCACGCAAACGTCGGCCTGATGCACGCGCTACTGGGTATATTTAACGCCTGGTGCGATCGTGTGCCGATGTTCGTCATCGGTGCCAATGGGCCCTTCGATACGACCCGGCGACGTCCCTGGATCGACTGGATTCACACCCAAAAGGACCAGGGTGCGCTGCTGCGCAATAGCGTCAAATGGGACGACGAACCGAGCTCTGCAGCCGCCCTGGTCGAGAGCATGCTGCGGGCCAACATATTGATGCGAACGCCGCCGCAGGGTCCTGTCTACATCTGTCTCGATGTCGAACTACAGGAATCGAAGCTGTGTGATCCGGTCGAAATACCGGCAGTGGAGCGCTTTCAACCGGCGCAGAACCCGATGGTCTCGCCGCAGGTGGTTGCCACGGTTGCCGATGCGCTGGTCGCCGCGCAACGCCCGGTGATACTGGTGGGCCGAAGCTCGCGCTCGCCAGTCGCCTGGGACCAGCGGGTACGCCTGGCCGAGCTGAGCGGTGCGTGCGTGGCGACCGATCTCAAGTCACCCGCCGCGTTTCCGACCGATCATCCGCTGCATCTTTCCGGCCTGACCTTGCGTATCAGCAAGCAGCTGATCGCGGCGGTGCGTAACGCCGACCTGGTGCTGCTACTCGACTGGATCGATAGTGCAAGCCTGTTGCGCGAGGCCGGCGGTGAAATTTCGGCAAGGATTATCAATTGCTCGCTGGATACCTACGTGCATAGCGGTGCATCGATGGAACATTACGGCCTGGCGCCGGCTGATATATCGGTGCTGGCCGATCCGGAATCCTTTGTCGCCGATCTGTTGAGCGAAGTCGATTCCCGACTAAACAGCCGGCCGAAATGGGTAGATTCCGCTAACGCGGGAGTGCAACCAGCGCCACGCCAAAACAGTAAATCGGACGACGACGGCATCGCGCCGTCCGATATCGGCCTGGTACTGAATCGCTTCCGCGACAAGCATAAACTCACCCTGGCGAGAGTTCCGATTGCCTGGGAGGGCGACATTTATGCCTTCAAGGAGCCGCTCGACTTCCTCGGATACGACGGCGGCGGCGGATTGAGTTCCGGTCCCGGTAACACCATCGGCGCGGCCCTGGGTCTGTGCAACACCGATCGCAGGGTAATCGGCATTCTGGGCGACGGCGATTTTATGCAAGCCGCGAGCGCCCTGTGGACGGCGGCCCGCTATGCCATCCCCGCGCTGTTTATCATCTCCAATAATCGTTCAAATTACACCGACGTGGCGCACCAGAAAACCATGGCGCGCCAACGCGCCCGCCCACTGCAAAACAGTGGTATTGGCCAGCACATCGACGATCCCGCGATCGACCTGGCCGCATTGGCGATCGCTCAGGGCGTCGCCGCAGAAGGCCCGATAACGCGCTACGGCGACCTGGTCCCCGAGCTCGAGAAAGCACTTGCCGTCGTGGCCGAGGGACACCCTTACCTGCTGGACATACGGGTCGATCGGGAATGAATCCGGAATTTCGGGGACCACAATAAATATTTCGCGGGAAAAGGAATAGCGTGCCCAAACTCTTTTCGTGGAATACCGGTGTTACGGTTTTATCCAGAATCAGCCTAATTCTGTTAGCATGGATTCTGTCTAATTCGCTTTAGGCAACACATGTCTATTCAAAAAGATATTGAGAAAACAGCCGCAGGGGACGATCATTGGTCACAGCATGTAAGCGAAACAAGTGATGCCCTGGACCTGGAGGCTGGTGTATTTTCACTCGCCAATCCCAAAGACATTGCCCAATCGCTTAAAAATGCTGCGGACAATAGCCGGCGCAGGAAATCAGGGCCTTTCCGGTCCGCCATGTCCATGCTCACTTTTTACATTAATAGAGCAGGCCGGCATCTTCCGGCCGCACAGCGTGAGCTTTTAGAGGAGGCAAAGGATGAACTTAGAGCGCTCTATGGCAGGCAAAGACAGAATCCTCTCCATACAAAGAGAAGTGGTGAGCAGGACTAAAGTGCCGTGCCTAACAAGGCACTGCAATCGGACGCAGCAAAGCCGCGCCACTGATGCGGGGTGTTAAGGGGACAGTATACTTAATTCAGATTAGCAGTCAGAGCCGGTCTTTTTCGAATGGATAGGTATACCGTCCCCCGAATTGCTAAAAGTGAATAAAGGGGATGGATTCCTTTTATCCCCGGCAGTTTCGATGCTAAGCCGTTAAAAAAGCCAATATAAGTTTAGCTGGCTAATCGAGTCCAGATGCTGGTTTGCGCAATACTGAAGTGATACTTGCGTTCATGCTCACGAATTAAAAATGGCAGATCGCAAGTCGCCTTCAGCGTAAAATTTTGTTCAAGCGCCGATACGATGGAGTCATGTGATGTGACTTCTTTACCATTTCGTTTAAAGCCTCCCAAACGCTCTTCGGGGATGGTGAATTCGTCCCACCAGGTGAATGGCGAGCAAATCACTACCTGGGCACCAGGATTAGTAATTTCAGCCAGTTTATCGAGGGCACGTCCCGGGTGGGGCAGTCGGTCCAGTACATTGGCGAAGGTAATCACATCAAACCGACCAATCGAGTCGGGCAATGCCTCGGCATCACCCTGTAAAAAACTGACCCGCTCGGGATGTACGCCATCCGGTAATTTATTTGTGACAGCATCACCCAGCTGGCCTTCCCGCTTCAGTACCAGCGGTATTTCTCCACTGTGAAGAATGTTGTTGGCCGATTCGATAAAGGCATGTGAAAAATCGATGCCGACAACCTCCGAACAAAATCGGGACAACTCAAAGCTGGTACGGCCGACCGAACAACCCAGATCGAGAGCGCGCGAATTTTCGGGTAGTTGTGACGAATCGATACATTCGGCAAGACGGGTATGAAAACCGAACGCCTGGTGTGGGCCAAATTCCCAGGGTAAAGTCTGTTCAATATTGGCATAATGGAAAACCAGGTATTCATTGACCTGTGCGCCTGTTTCGTAATAGTCGGGCATTGATGTTTGTGTGGGAGTTTAAAGCGGCATTATACTAAATTCTAAATGTGCGGTTTGAAGCAATAGGAGTCGAATTCCGATTTTCGGAATTGATCCTGTTTCCATCCGGGTAAGCCTCGTCTGTCCCATATTCAGTGTCAAAAGTCATTCCCGCTTGGGCGGGAATGACCCGGGGCGCGGGAATGCCCTTAATTACCAGTTTAGTGCCATCAGGATTAATGCGCATCTTTGCTATTGCAACCATCATCGATCAAGCCTCCGGATTGAGCTGCCGGTGGATCCACCTGGCAGCCGCAAGTAGTTCGTCGTCGCCGCCCATGGGTCCGACCAGTTGCACCGATAACGGCAACCCGTTGGGGCCGCTGCCAAACGGGATCGACAGGCAAGGAACCTGCAGCAGGTTCCAGCCGCGGCTGAACAGCGGGTCGCCAGTGGCGTCGAGGCCAGCAGGCGCTTCGCCCGGGGCCGCCGGAGTCAGAATCACGTCGGTATCGACAAACATGCTCTGCAACATACGCGCCGCGCGGTCACGCGTACGGCAGGCCTGCTCGTAGCTCTCACGGGTTACCCTCAGCCCGCTTTCGAACAGGTCGATGAACGCCGGGCTGATTTGTTCACGGTAGCGGCTGTACTCGTAAATTCGCGCGCGTGCCACTTCGTAGGCCATGACGATCTTCTGGCTCTCGGTCAGATCGTTGAACACTTCGGGAAAGGCCAACTCACCGGTTTGCGCGCCTGTGTCTCGTAGCACCGTCATCGCACGCTGGCAAACATCGCGCATTTCAATCGAACCCTCCGACCAGTGCGGACCGCGAAACAGCGAAACGCGTAGGGGTCGTTCTTCGGTATCCGGCAGATCCGCGGGGTGACTGCCGCAAAGTACCGAGCGCGCCAGCTCGAAGTCTTCGATGTCGCGGGCGAGAAAGCCCAGGGTATCCAGACTCGGCGCCAGCGCCATGACGCCCTGCAGATCGAAACTGCCGTGGCTAGCCTTGTAGCCCGCTACCCCGCAATAGGCGGC
This sequence comes from Gammaproteobacteria bacterium, assembly GCA_029862005.1. Taxonomy (NCBI): domain Bacteria; kingdom Pseudomonadati; phylum Pseudomonadota; class Gammaproteobacteria; species Gammaproteobacteria bacterium. The sequence goes on from JAOTYD010000011.1 coordinate 99,559, forward strand.
CGGCCGAATCAGCGATGCCGCGGTTTGCGAACCGAAAGCAAACGGCAACATGCCATCGGCAACGGCCGCGGCCGAACCGCTGGAAGAACCACCGGGGGTATGACCCAGATTGTGCGGATTTGCGGTTTTGCCCGGTTTGAAGTAGGCAAATTCGGTGGTTACCGTTTTACCGACGATAATCGCGCCGGCGCGTTGAAACATTTCCACGCAACTGGCATTGCGAGATGGCTGGAAGCCGTCGTAAAACGAGGTGCCCCAGCCAGTTGGAAATTGATCGGTGTCGATAATATCCTTGATCCCGACCGGGATGCCGTGCAGCGGCCCACCGATTTCCGACTGGTCGGCCTGCCGCGCCGCCGCCATTGCTGCTGCTTCGTCGAGGCAGGTAAACGCGCCGACTGCGTCTTCGCGCTCGCGAATTCGCTCGAGACAGGCTTGCATAACGTCCTCGGCAATAACCTCGCGGTCGCGAATCAAGCGCGCGATTGCGGCCATACCTGACTGGTTGAGAGGCAGCGTCACGCCCGGCTTGCCCGTCAGGTTTCGAGCGCGGTTAGCGCCGCTTCGAAAACGGTAACCGGCATATCGTAGATGCCGCCGCCCAAACGGCCCAGCTCACCCTCGACATCGAGTATACCAAGGCCAATAATCGGGCCCTGCTGTCGCGCAACCGCGGCCCGTGCCAGCAATCCGATTCTACATTCAAGCTCGTTAAATTCAGGATGTACCCCGGCGAGCAAGTGCGTCCCCCGTTCGCGATAATCGTCCGGCAGGAAATCGCCAAGGTTTTTTTCCTGCTCGGGTGCATGCCGAATCGCCATAGCGCCGAGACCTAATCCCTCGACCACGGCGCTGTCGCCTATTGCAGGCAAGCCCCTTGCAGGCGGCAAATCGACATCAAACCTGCCGCGCGGCGCTGTGGCCGCGGCACTGAACCAGCGCCCGGGAAAGGCCGAAATCTGGATCCCTGTGGCGATCCCGTTGCCACCCGCGGCGGTGACAAAACTCGAAGCTTTAATTCCGACTGCCCGCTGCATGATGCATTTACTGGCGGCCATCCACAGGTTCAGGAATAGACTTGGGGAGGTACTGATAAAATCCTGCAGGTTGCTATCGTCAATGCCTCCGGGTGTGAGCCGCGCCATCAACACCTCGGTCGCGTGCGGGGTGCGGCCGTGACAGTCATCGCCATGCCTTAAGCCCTCAACGGCTATCGGCAGCATTTCGATCGGCCGGGTCAGGCCGGCGCTGAGCAGATCACAAAACTCGTCGTTTAACCAGCGGATATGATCAAGCACCGCGTCAGCACACAATCCCAGGCGCAACGCCGGTCGCCCGCCGCCGTTTATCGGTGAATAGATCCTGATCCCGGGATTCGACGCGTCGACCACGCGATGCAGCGGCATCGAGGCGCTGACGACCGCGGCCAGCGGCGTGACGGTGGCAAAATCCTGCGCCGGTTTGAGTTCGATTTCACCCGCCTGAATCATCGCTCGCGCTTGTTCGAAATCGGCGGCAATGCCTTCATAAACGGCGGCCACGCAGGCCGAGTTCAAAATCGGTTTCGAAATCGAAGCCTTCGATTCGAAGGCCGGGCCCGCATGCAACAGTATATTTTCACCGAGGCCAAAGGCACTCGCCGCAGACTCGATTCGATCCCAGACCGGAACCGCCTGTATCGCCTGTTCGAAGGCAGTGCGATCGGAAGCATGTAATTCGATCTCTTCCATGTCACGGTACCTGCGGCGGAATAATCCAGGTTTCCGAGAAATACAGGAACGCCGAGGTAGTTTCGAACCCGGCCTGTACCCGCGTTCCAAGCTTGCCCGGCAGGGATCTACCATTGACGATGATCTGCGCGGCCTGTGCCGGTACCAGTACCGTAAACATCGTGTGAACGCCGGAGCCGACCTGGTCTGGCATCAATTCCAGCGCGCGCGGCGGTTCCAGGTCTTCCCACACCAGCTCGACCGTGTAACCTTCGCCGGACACGGTTTCGGTATATCGATGGCTCATCGGATCCCCGGAACTGTGAATCGATTGCGCGTTGATGTGATGCAGGTTGTCGAATGCCGGTGCGTCGCGGAACGCAGCGAGTCTGCCGATGAAATTCTCCAGTAGATACTCGCTTAAGTCGGCATTGTCGCTGACCAGGATATTGGGCGCATCGGTCGGCGCGTCGACCTCGTTGGGCGAGCCGTAAAGCAACAACACCTGCCCCTGCCCGACCGGAGACCAGGCAACCCGGAAAAACAGGGCCATGGCGGCAAAACTGTCATCGTCGTTTTTCAGCAGTATGCCCGGGTTTTCGCCGGTCCAGTCGACGACACCAGGCGTGATGGGTTCAGAAAGCGGCATAATGTCGATCCCTATTGGTTGGCTGGGGTAACCCAGGTTTCTGAAAATGCGAGAAAGGCGGTGCTCATGGTGCGCCCGAAAAACTGGCGCGACTGCACCGCACCGGGCAACTCGGTACCGTTTACCGTTACCGCGGCCGATTTCGCCTCGAGAAATACCGAATACATTTCATGTTCTTTGGTGGCGGAGTTTTCAGCGGTTACTTCAACCGGCAGCGGGTCACCCAGGTTCGACCAGTGCATCTCGAGCGTAACGCCGGAACCGCGCAGAATTTCCCGGTAATCAGTTTTCAGGTCGCCCGGTTGACGTTGCACCGAGTCGAGATCGAGCCAGCTCATCTGCTGCAACCCGGCGCGGCCGACAAAGGTCGGCATTTTGCTCACCCAGCCGTCGACGATCCAGCGCATCATGCGCTGGTTATCAGTCATGATAAAATTAGTCTCCTGCGGCCAGCCCTGGGCCGTGTCAGGCGCCGCTAACACGATAGCAGCATGCCCTTTGCCATAAGGCGACAAAACCACACGGAAAAATAGCGACAGCAGACAATAGGCCTCGTCGTCCTGATGATGCTTGAGATAGATGCCCGGATTTTCGCCGCTCCAGTCTACCCGGCCGGGATTGATCGATATTCTCTTCATGACCAGCCGGCCTCGTACTCCCGCAGCGCCGTACGGATATTATCGGCCCGCTGCTGGCCCTGGAAGCCATCGTTGGCCATGTATATTTCTGCAACCTTGTGCGCCACTTCCTTGAGCAAATCGTCATCGTCCTTACCGGCCTGTACCGGAATGCGCAACATGGTGTCGCCACCGTAGGTGGGAATCGGGTTGCTATAGATATCGGTCGGCTGCGGCAAGGTTTCACCCGCTTTCACCTTACGAATGGCCTTGCGCAGCTTACGCCTGGCGAGCGACACGCCGCGGTCGGTGAAGGCGGTGTGTTCACGCTTGTGAACATTCTTTGGCCCTTGCGAAACCCAGGCATCGTAATCGCCCGGGTCACGCTGGCGCAGCTCGTAGCTGCGATCCGGACCCTGGCCATAGAAATCGGTTTTGCCAAAGCCGACTTCATCCTTGTTGGTCAGCCCCTGCGGGTCGTCGTCGCCGCGAAAATGCCGCCAGGCGATAACCAGGGTATGGGTATCGTCGATCGGCGTAATCCAGCGCGACAGGCCGCAGCGTCCGAAATACAGCGATTGTTCGGGCAGTGGAAAATGCCCGCCGTTCTGGGTGAAGCTTGGCAGCATCTGGTCGTGAATTCGCAACCAGATGATGTCGTCGACGCGGCGGGTATTGGTATAGAAATCCCCGAGCGGTCGTTCGAAATATTCAATTTTCGGCATCACTGCAAAGGCATCGGTAAACTGGGTGCGCACCGCTTTGGTGTGCAGGTAAACCACGTGGAACGGGTCCCAGGCGTTTTCCATCACCTGTAGCCAGTTGCAGGGTGATTCGATCAAGTAAGGCATCATGTCATCGCCCTCCTCGACCATGGTATCGAAGACCGGAAATGGCGGCATGGTTTCGTTGGGACCCATGTAGGCAAACGCCAGACCCTTGTATTCAACCACAGGGTAAGCGCCAAGGCAGGTCCCTTCCTTGAGCCGGCTCGCAGCTGGCTCACAAGGTCTTTCCAGGATCGAGCCGTCGATGCCGTATTTCCAGCCGTGATAGCTACAGCGAATGCCGCCTTCCTCGATGATGCCGAATTCGAGAGACATGCTGCGATGTGCGCAATGCAGGTGCACCAGACCCAGTTGTCCGCCCGTTTCGCGGAACATGACCAGGTCCTCGCCCATGATGCGGATTCGATACGGCAGATCGCCAACCTGATCGATCATCGCCACCGGCATCCAGTAACGTCGCAGGTATTCGCCGCAGGGCGTACCCGGCCCGACCTCGGTCAACTCGGGATCAGGCTCAGCCTGCCAGATAAACTGCCGCTGATGGCCTCGAAAATCACCTTTCGGAACTTCAAAATTTGCTGACATTTTCGCTACTCCAAAAATTGTTAGTCCAGTCGGGGCGGAAACGGATCCGCGCAAGCCGCCGATCCCGACCAGACTGACTTGATTTGCATAAAATCCCTGATGGCATCCGGTCCCAGCTCGCGACCGTAACCCGACATCTTGAATCCGCCGATCGGCGATCCCGGGTCGACGCTGCGGTAGTGATTGATATAAACGGTACCGGCAACCAGCCTTGCGGCTATGCGTTCGGAACGCCCGGCATCGGAGGTCCAGATGCCGGCGGCGAGTCCGTACCTGGAATCATTGGCCAGTGCCACGGCTTCGTCCTCGCTGTCGAATCCGGTAACCGCCAGCACCGGGCCAAACACCTCGTCGCGCCACAGCGTCATCGAGGTTGTTACCCCGGTGAAAACGGTCGGTTGCACATACAACCCGTCGGGTCGATCGGCCGGATATTGCCGGGCCCCGCCGCAAACGCACGAGGCGCCCTGCGACCTGGCCTGCTCGATCATCGACATTACCTTGTCCAGCTGGGCCTGGTTGGCCAGTGGCGCGATCTCGGTTTGCGGCGACATCGGATCGCCTGCCCGTAGACGTTCGACTCTCGCCACGATGCGTTCGACGACCGCATCGTGAATACTGTTTTCGACGAGCAGGCGCGAACCCGCGACACAGGTCTGACCGTTCGATAAAAAAATCCCGGAGAGGATGCCATTCACGGCATTATCCAGGTCGGCATCCGCAAATAGCAGCTGCGGCGACTTGCCGCCGAGCTCCAGCGTTACCGGTTTGACACCGGCGGCGGCCGCGGCCGCCACATTACGACCGCCGCTATCCGAGCCGGTAAACGTCACTTTGCGGGTCAGATCATGCCGGACCAGTGCTTCTCCCGCCTCCTGACCGAAACCGGTGACGACGTTAATAACACCAGATGGAAGCGAGGTTTCGGCGCAGAGCATGACGAATTCGAGAGTCGATGCCGACGCGAGTTCAGAGGGTTTGATCACTACCGTATTGCCGGCGGCGAGCGCGGGCGCTATTTTCCATGCGGCGATCATCAGCGGGGAGTTCCACGGCGTAATTGCGACGACTACCCCGTAGGGTAGATAGTGCGCCTCGTTGACGACGCCGGGTACCTGGTTATCGAGTCGCTGGGGCTCTATCTGCAGGGCCTGGTTGGCGAAATACCGATACCAGCTATGCAGTCCCGCGAACTGAGCGTTAACTTCGCTGATGCGTTTGCCATTGTCGCGCACTTCGGACATCACCAGCTTTTCCCAGTCTCGCTGCAGCACATCGGCAATTTCGTTCAGGGCAGCGGCCCGTTGCGGTACCGAATATTCCGACCAGGGGCCGTGTAATAACGCACGCTGGGCCGCCGTTACCGCGGCATCCGCGTCTTTATCGTTACCGCGTGCAAACCGGGCCCATACTGCATTGGTCGCCGGATCGATCGAGTCGATATAGTTTCCGCTATCGGGCTGTCGCCAGTCGCCATCGATAAAGTGGTCGTAGCTCTTCATGAGTGATTCATGTTCCACCGCGCTGCGGATTAGCTGGGAATTCTACTTTTAAAACAAACGGTTATCGGGTTTTCATCAAACAACTTATAATATTACTGGAATTGGCCTAATCAAATTCAAGAATTATGTAATATGATAATCGAACCGATTCGGCATTACTACCGTCTTGCGGGCCGGGGCATGCCGATCACAAACCGGCACCCAGCCTTATTTCATCAGTACCCTGGAATCCGCGGGTTGCCAGCCGACATTGATGCTGGTGCCCATTTGTCTCGGCGCATCCTGCGACCTGGCCTCGATGACAATTTGTTTTTCATCGCCCACGTCGACAAACAAGCGCGTCAGGTTACCGGCGAAGGTTCTGCCCGAGAGCGTGCCGCGGATAACGTTTAAATCCCCGTCGGTCGCATCGTTGTCGAGTAAATGTAAATGCTCGGGTCGCACCGCGATCGACACCTCGCCCTGTTCAGTGCCATTGACCCTGGGTACCCGAATTTTCGTGCCCAATATTTGTGCCATCAGGAATTCACCTTCGGATCCAAGGATTTCACCATCGAGCAAGTTGATCTGCCCGACGAAATCGGCGACGAAACGCGTGCGCGGTTCGTTGTATATATCTTCTGCGCCGCCAATCTGCTCTATTCTGCCGGTATTCATCACCACGATACGGTCAGACATATTCATCGCCTCGGTCTGATCGTGGGTGACATAAACCGTGGTAATTTTCAATTCCTGCTGAATGCGGCGCAATTCGAGTTGCATGGTTTCACGCAGTTTCAAATCGAGCGCACCGAGCGGTTCATCCATTAACAGCACTCTCGGCGGATAGGCGACCGCGCGTGCGACCGCGATTCTTTGCTGTTGACCACCACTGACCTCGGCGGGATAGCGATCACCGACATCGGACAGATGTATCAGGTCCAGCAGTTCTTTAACGCGTTCATCGATCTGCGCTTTTGGATAGCGCCGTTCCTGCAATCCAAATCCGATATTCTGGGCAATCGTCATATGCGGAAACAGCGCATAATCCTGGAATACCATGCCGATCTCGCGATGTTGCGGTGCCACGCGCGTCACGTCTTCATCGCCAAGCAGAATCGTTCCCTGGGTCGGCTGGATAAAACCGGCAATCAGGCGCAGGGTTGTGGTCTTGCCGCATCCGGAAGGACCCAGAAGGCTTAAAAATTCGCCTTCCTGTATTTCCAGGTCGAGTTCGTGCAATGCGGTGAAGTCGCCGAATCGCTTGACAATACTGCTTAATTTTACACGTGACATATCACACTCGGTGCTTAAAGCTGCCCTGTTCGGTAATAATCGGGCGATTGTTACCAGGTGATCCCGTCGGCCGTAACTCGGCCGACGGGCCTGGATTCAAAATGGCGTTGAGAGCCTGTCCCGCAATGCCTACTGACCGGAAACCGAACGATTCCATTTATCAGTCCAATCTGAAATGTCCGCCTTCGAGTAATCGACACGCAATTGCTTTTTGATATCCTCAGGCTCCAGCTGCAGCATTTCGGCCAGTACCGGATCGGACTTCAGTGACTTGATTGCGTTCTTGTTGACCGGAACCA